>SYKL01000102.1 GCA_005797785.1 Pseudomonadota bacterium
GCGAGCGCTCGAAGGTGTACCGCGCGGGCGCGGCGCGGGTCACGCTGAATGCCGGTGCTCCGATCGAGGCCCTTGCAACGGGTGTTCCAGCGGAGGCATCCGCACCGGTGACGAGCTTGGGAAAGGCCGGCACTCGTACTGCGGCGCAATCCGCCGCGGCCAAAGCGCAAGCTCGGACCATGATCGAATCCCTTGGTGCGGATACCGCGGTGGTGTTTACCGATGGCGCCTCCAAGGGAAACCCAGGTTCGGCCGGCGCTGGCGCCGCCGTGGTGCTTCCGGACGGGCGGAGGGGGGAGGCCTCTTGGAAGTTGGGCAATGCTACCAACAATGTTGCGGAGCTATCGGCCGTTTCGTTGGGACTGGATCTTCTGGAGGATTCAGGAATCTCCAAAAGCACGCCGGTGTCGATCTTGACGGACTCCAAGTACGCGCACGGCGTGCTGATGCTGTCTTGGAAAGCTCAGGCTAACCGGGAGTTGATCCTCGACCTTCGCCAACGGTTGAAGGCTTGGCCGAACGTGAGCATTCGATGGGTCGCCGGGCATGTGGGTGTGGAAGGCAACGAGCGAGCGGATGCCTTGGCCAACGATGGCGTTGCGGGGATTACTGCTCGCCGCTGGCTAGGCCCCAAATAGCGAGGGTTCTGAGAGCGCCCGCACCGTCTCCCAACGGGTCCGGACAAAGGGAGGCCAGGGCTTTTTGCTGCGGTGCCAATGTTCGAGCCATGCGCGGGTCACGGGGTCGCTAGGATAGCCAGAGCCGAGGGCCCCATACTCGGCCTCCCAAAGGGTAAGTGCCGCGTCTCTATCGGTTTTGGCGAAGATGGATGCCGCACCGACGACCGGCCAAATGCTGTCGGCCTTGGGCTCCATGATCCACTCTTGGCCCGCTGGAGCATCGGAAACCTGGGAACGAATTCGGGCCACGATGGCCGCGAGCGTCCGCGGATGCCCGAGCGCGTCGATCACCACGCGGTCCGGTCTCCACGTCGAGACGAGGTCTGCGACGAGCTTCTCCTCGAGCGTATTTAGGTTTCCAGCGTCGATTTCGACGGGCTCGATCTTCCGGACGTCGGGGGTTCCTTTGGACGCGAGCCGATGTCGAGCTTCCCAGCGCCGCTTGTGGCTGAGCTTCTTGCTGTCGTCGGCGCCGAGCGAGCGCAACTCTTCTTCAGAGCCGTCTTCCAGCAGAAAACCTGCGACGAACAGCGGACCGAACACACAACCGCGACCAGCCTCGTCAATGCCGAGAATCCTCATTTTAGGCCGAGTTTCGCTGCGGCTGCGTCTCGCGCGGCTTTGACCGTGGCGTCGGTATCGCCGGCCAGAACTTGGAGTTTCTCATGAACGAACCGTTCTTTCTTGAGACGGAGTCCCATGTCCGCTGCGGCTTGAATGCCTGCGACTCGCACCTTGGGGTCGGCATCGGCGAGCAAACCCAGAACTGCCGGAAACAGAGATGCCGCTCCGATGGCGGCCAACGCTGACCCGGCTTCGCTTCGAACCGAAGGGTCGGTGTGGGTCAACATTGGCTTGAGGAGTGCGGTCCAGGGAGACCAATTCTGAGCGACCGCGAGTCGAGCAACACCGCGAGCGAGTGCGGGATCTTTGTCGCCGCGAAGAGCGTTTTGGATCGCTGCCATCGAGCCTGCATCGAAAGAGGAGGTCAAGGGTGCCCCATTTCCGATCGCTTTCGCGGTGGCGACGGGGTCGTGGGGTGCGGGCGTCGTAGGGGGGGCTTCGGGCGTTGGGGAGGACTGCGTTTCGGCCGCGCTTTCAAAAGCATGGGTAGTAACTGGAGTTTCGTGAACTGATGAGGGGACGGGCGGAATAGGTGGTGGGACCGGTGGAACAGGCGCAGGAGTCGGCACACCTGTTGGCGCATTGCCTGTTTGCCGAGGTCTTCCGCCATCAATACGGTGCAACGCTTCTGCTGCGGCGGCCGAAACCGCGGCGTCGGGATCGCGCGACAACGGCTCGATCTCGTGACGCATGGATGCGCCGCCGTTCTGTCCCAGAAATACAAGGCTTGCTTGGCGTATTTTCGGGGATGGGTGCTTAAGCAAGGCGCGAACTTTCTTGCTGGCGGCTTTGTCGGCGGTGCGAGTGAGCTCAGCTAGGGCTGCCAAAGCGAGCTCGGTATCGGTATCTTCGGCGACTAGCCGTACCAAAGGGCGGCCAAACTCTCCTGCATGTATGGCAAGTTCGAGGGTGTATGCCCGTACTTTGGTGTCCGGATCGGAAAGAAACAGTTGCAGGGTCTCCATCGCGTCGCGGCCGCCAATTCCGGCAGCGACGCGCGCGCCGTCCAGGCGTTCCTCCAAGGTTTCCGAGCGTGCCGCTTTCCGTACGTTGGCGAGCAGAAGTGGTTCAGCGAATCCTGGGACCACTTGGTGGGGTGTGCCCGCGGCCAACGCCGCATAAAGTTCGTCGATGTTTGACATGAGTCGCCCTGCAATGCCCCAGCGTACACCAGGCGCAGGCGGAGGGGGTGTACGAATTCGTGGTGTGGTTTGCCTGCCGCAAAATCCGCCCGCGGCGTGATTCCGGGATTGCTGGATCGAAATAGCGTTCTTGCATTGAAGGTAGGGGGCCGAAACGGGTATAGTCGTCCAGCTCTGCGGAGGGCCGATGCGCGCACGGATGATGGGTTTGGGTTTGCTTTTCGTTGCCGCGTGCACCCCTGGGGCGGCAGATTCGGACGCGGCGGTTGCGGGGCAATCGGCGTTCAGTTTTCATCCACCGGTGGTTGGCGTGGGCACCACGCTCAATATCACCTTGTCCGCGGCGGCCTCGGACTTTGAGTTTGGTGAGACGAACATCGATTTTGGTGAGGGTTTGGTGGTCGACTCGGTGACGGTGAGCGACGGCTACAATGCTGTTGCGCACGTGACGGTGGATCCAGCAGCGGAACTTGGCAATCGCGATGTGACGCTGAACATCTCCGGCGAAGAAATTCCTCTAGAGGAGCCCCTGCAGGTGATCGCGGAGTCTTTCCGCATCGAGCCCGCCTCCGCCAAGATGGGCGAAACCGTGCAGGTAGCGATTGTAGGCCAAAGCACCCACTGGACCGAAGGATATACTTGGCCTGTGTTTGGTGAAGACGTCGAAATACTCGATTTTGATGTGTTGTCTGAGACGCTCGCGGCGGCGCGGATTGCGGTACACCCCAATGCGTTTCCGGGCCTCCGGGACGTCGGAATGGCGGATGGTCCGGACGTATTGACGCTGTATGACGGACTGATGGTGGACCGAGCGGTGGTGACCGCCGTTTTTGAGCCCCAAGAGGCGTACCAGGGTGAATCTGTGGAGTTCACGATTCATGGGGTCAACACGAATTTCGGCGACGTGGTGTCCGTGGAGTTTTGGGACGACAGTGGACCCAATGCGGATGTCCAACCGACCGATTCGACGGTGCTTGCCGCCGATGAGATGTACGGCACGATGCAATTGTCCAATGCGGCGCGCATCGGCATGCGCGACGTGTTGCTGACGTACGACGATGAGTCGGTGTTCATACCCGACGCCTTTGAAGTGTTGGATGCACCTCCCGATCTGTCCAATGTGTATGTGGGGCTTGCGTTCGACGTGTACCGGGAGATCGATAACGAAACCGGTGAGCTGTTGGAGCAGGTGTATGCGCAGGCGTACTTTCTGATTCCGCTCGATCCACCTTGTGGTTCCCCACCGCCGTCGGGGTCGGGTCCGATGCCGTATGATGCGAATGGCGTCTTTCCGGTGCCGCCCGAGGCGGAACCCGAGGACTGTCCCAATCCGGAAACGGTTAGCGCCGGGGATTTTGTCTGGTTTGAGGGCCCAGAAAATGTCGTCACGTTGACAAAGGAAGTGGTTTCAGCGACGGGGCAGATCGTTTACGTGGCGCACGATTTAACGCTTAGCGACTACCATTTCGATACAATGTACGATCTGCATACTCAGGGCGATCCTGACGGAATTCCTGAAGTGTTGCTGGTCGACGTTCAGCCGACCGTCCCGGCGGATTATTACCTGACATCACCCGTTTTCGCTAACGATCTCACCGTAAGTCGAGCGGAGGACTTTACCTACGAATGGACGCCGGCCCAAACTTACCCGGACGCGATCTTCGGGACACAGATTAGCGGTACGTTGGTTGCAGACGGTGAACCTGGATTCGCGGGCAGTCTACCTTGGGACGATGGTGTGCACACTTACTCCTCTGCTGAATTATCCGCATTGGAAGGGAGTCAGGTGTCGTTCGGGGCTGTCAGTGCGATCGAGGGCCCCTATTTCGGCCTTCCGTTCTCTACGATTCAAACGTGTCAGTCGGACTCAGTCTTGAGCACCTCCGCGACGATGTGGTTGGAGTAGTCATGCGAGCATCCATCTTGGGATTGCTGGCGTTATCGGCGTGCACTCGTGAGGATGGCCTAACGCGAACGTTGGACGGTGCAATTGCGGTAACTGCTGGGGATTTTGACAATGTTGCAGCACCCTTTCAGCGATTGGTGGTCGCGCATGAGTCGTACGAGGGGCTCATTTCGGTGGCGACGTGGGACGCGGAATACGATCCCGATGCGGTATCTTTGAAGGTCGAACGCCTATTTGATGGAGAGGAACTCGACGGCTATGGCCTGCTGATGGTCGCGTCCGGCACGCGCGGGTTTGGGCTGCACACCTACAACGGGGTGGCGCCGGATGATCAGTTTGTTTCTGATGAATTTGTGATTGGTGAAGTCCA
>SYKL01000103.1 GCA_005797785.1 Pseudomonadota bacterium
GAAACTTAGCGATTCGCGACCACTGGCTGTCGCTCAACATTAGGCGCAACGGCAACGCTCACCTCCATTGAGGTAAGATCGGAGCACTCGATCCTCACTTGATCACTAATTGTGTCCCGGCGTTTCGAAGACAGACCCTAGTCAGCACCGGTGGATGGATCGATGCTTTGAGAACCACCCGGACCGGTGAGTGTGAGTGCCGGAGGGCCGTTTCCGAAGTTGACGCCAAAGGTGTAGGTGCCGGTGACCGCGTTGATGGTGGAGGCGGTCACCGTCTGGCGGAAATCCATACCCGCGTAAGTGAAGCTTTGAAGGGATGCGTTGCCGTTGATTGCGGTCGTGAGGTCGTCCATCGTGAACGTGCCACCCGTGCCAGCGAGCTGCAGCTGCATGCCGTTGCTGAAGTTGATTTTGGCGTATTGTGTGCCACCATTCGTCCAGGTTTCAAAGTCTGCAACTCCCGCGGTGGCCGCCACCGCGTTGGGGTCGGTGAGCGTGATTGTGTCGGCGGCGGTGTTCGCCGTAATCGTGTAGGCGCCGCTCACGGCGCTGCCTGGAGCGCCGTTGACGTCGGCAAACCCATTGACTGTCGCAGTGCCAATCGAAAAGGTGGGGTGCGAACTATCGGAAAAGCCTCCGCCCCAGAACCCGACACCGTTGTTGTACACAATGGAACTGGGCCCGAACGCGGTCCCGACATCTAGCCCGACAGCGGAGGTGCCGATGGTCTGCCCGGCCGTCAACAGATTCGTGCCCTGCCATTCGGTGGTTTGGGCGACGCGATCGATCTCTCGGCGGAGGGTGTAGACCTCTTCCGAGATGTACGCGCGTTCGGTGGATCCGAGGGTCTCCGAAGAAGCTTGAACCAACAGCTCTTTCATGCGTTTGAGCATGTTGGACACTTCGGTGGCGGCACCCTCGGCGACCTGCGTCAGGGAAATCCCATCGTTGGTATTGCGGATGGCCTGTCGGGAAGCGCGCAATTCGGTGTCGAGGTTTTCGGAAACGCCGAGCCCTGCCGCATCGTCGGCGGCGCGGTTGATCCGCAAACCGGTGGAGAGGCGCTCGAACGTGCCCTGCAGCGAATGCGACGTCTGGGCGAGTGCGCGCTGGCCTTGCATAGACTGCAGGTTGGTATTGACGACCAGCGCCATGGTGCCCCCTGGAGGCTCATCGGCACACGTCAATGAATCTTAATGCAAATTCTTATGTGAAACGCACAATTACTGTGCAAACCGAATCACCGGCTTCGGATGCAGGTTCATCGTGGCCTCGAAGGAGGCTTTGTCCCATGTCTCGATCGGCACCACGGTGCCTTCGCCGCGGTTGAGAATCGTGTCCCAAATGGCTTGCTGAATGCCGTTTTCAGAGTTTTCCAGCAGGCCCTTGGTCATGGACCACGTCTGGAACAGCCGACGTCCGACGACGCCATGGAGCTGAAGGCCGTTCATTACTACGCGATGCGCGTCCTGCAACACCGCATCCCCATTTCTTATTCCAAATAATACAACGTGACCGCCGCGACGGGTCATCTGAATCGCGTTGTTCATCGAGCTGTTGAGGCCGGCCATCTCCAGCGCGACGTCGACGCCGATGCCGTCGGTCAGTGCCAGAACCTGCTCGCGTACCGCTGGATCCGCCATCCAGGGTTTGTCTTGGGGCGGGCGGCCCGGAGTGATGATGGCGTCGCACCCTAGCTTTCGGGCGAGTTGCTGGTGGTGAGGATCTGGCTCGATGCCGATCACCGTGCGTGCACCCATGCCTTTCGCGATCAACACTGCAAACAGGCCGATGGTGCCGGTGCCGAGAACGGCGACATTGGCGCCGCGCAAATCTGTAACTTGGCAGGCGTGAACGGCATTTCCGAAGGGCTCTTGGATCGCCGCCACCTCGGGCCGAATCTTGGTCAGATCGGTGCGCCATAGGGCTTTGGCGGGCAGCTTGATGTACTCCGCGAAACAGCCTTCTTGGCTGATGCCGATGATCTTGTCGCGCTGGCAGACGTGGTATTCGCCGCGGCGGCACTGGTAGCAGGTACCGCATACGATGTGGCTTTCGGTCGAGACGATTTCGCCAACTTCATAGCCGTATTTAGGCCCGACCCGGCTGCCGATGGCCACAATTTCGCCGAGCATTTCGTGCCCGACGATTCGCTTGTCGCGACCCTCGGAATCGAGCGATCCGAGGATCATGTCGCCGAACGCCTTGCGATACCAAATCCCGCGGTCGGAACCGCAGAACCCAGCATATTTCACCTTGATGAGAACGCGGGATCCATCGGCTGGATCCACGCTTTCGTCCAACACGGGCACGGGCACCCGCTCCTTGACCAGTCCGGTCGATTGCTCCCAGCTTTCCCGGGAGCGATCGAAAGTGAGCGCCCACATGGTGTCCATCAGTGGTGGTGTCCGCCGGGGCCGTGCGGATGCCCATGCTGCATTTCTTCGGGGGAGGCGTCTCGAACCGAAGCGATCGCTACTTCAAAGTTCAGGTTTTGGCCGGCCATCGGATGGTTGAAATCGATGGTGACGGTGTCCGGAGCAATGCCGATCACCCACACGGGAACCGGGCTGCCATCCGGGCCTTCGGCGCCGAATTGCATACCTACCTGAATGTCGATGCCCGGCGGAAATTGATCGCGGGGGATCTGCTGAACGCCTTCCTCGAACCGTTCGCCGTAGCCTTCGGATGGGGAAACCTTCACTTTCAGTTGGTCGCCGATTTTCTTACCGGTGAGCGCATTTTCCAATCCGGGAACAATGTTTCCAGCGCCGTGCAGGTAGGAGAGCGCTTCGCCCCCCTGAGAGCTGTCGACGACCGCTCCGCTATCGTTGCGAAGGGTGTAATGGAAACCTACCACCTTGCCGGCGGCGACCACATCCGATGCCATACGGGACTCCAGTCCCGCCGGGGATGGCGGGAGGAGTGCATAACCGAAGCGGCTGCAGGGGTCAGGGGTTCCACGAAACGTTGATGGTGATTGTGGTGGGTCCACCGTAGTTCGCGGCGTTGATCGCGAGGAGTCGCCCGCTGGCGGACTCGAACGCTGCGGTGAACGAGGCCGCTTCGTTGGCCTCCATGATCTTGTTCCATTCTTTGAGGTTGGCTGTGTAATATCCAGCGACCGTGCCTACGGAGTCTTCCGTTTCGAGGGTGAGGGTGAAGTCTTTGCCGCGCTCGGTGAGGGAGTCGACGGCGATCGCGGAGGTGACCTTGCCGTTGACATAGATGGGGATGTTCTTGGGAAAGTCGGCGGGAACGGTGGTACCAACGTCGGCGCCGTCGGGTGCGGCGTGTTCGACAGCGGCGGATTCGAACGAGTCTTTAATGGCTTCTGTGGCGGCTTTGTCCACTTCGTCTTGAAGCCGGGCCTTGATCGCGTCGGCGGCTCCGCTGCAGGCGATGGCAGACAGGGCGGTCAGTGCAAGCAGGAAACGACGCATGGAGAACTCCGTTTTGGTGGGATTAATCCACCGGTACCCAAAATGCACACCCTTTGCACATTTGGTCCGGAACTCCCCCTTTGGCGGCTTGTCGCTGAAGGTCGGGGTGCTCATGTGGCTTTTGTGGGGATGGGCGATGGCGGCGGCGGATCCCTGTTCCGGGCTGAAAGCCGTGGATGGATTTGACTTTCCGGTGGGGGCTCCCGATGCGCAGGGGGACTATGATGCACAGCCGTTCGGAAGAAATCAGCATCTCGGATCGGATTGGAACGGCGTCGGAGGCGGAAATTCGGACTATGGAGATCCGGTT
The DNA here is from genome assembly GCA_005797785.1 of Pseudomonadota bacterium. Lineage (GTDB taxonomy): Bacteria > Myxococcota_A > UBA796 > UBA796 > SYKL01. Next base: position 3,754 of record SYKL01000103.1, read on the forward strand.
TTTGCCACGGCCGATGGTCGGGTGTGGTCCGTTTCCGACGTGGGCGGAGGTTGGGGAAAGGTGATTCGTGTGGTTCATCGCGATGGACGGGCGTGCGTTGAGAGCCTCTACGCCCATCTGTCCGAGATCGACGTGGCGGAAGGAGCGCGTGTTCGACGGGGCCAACGGATCGGCGCCATCGGGGACGCGGACGGCGCGTATTGGGCACACCTCCATTTTGAGCTGCGTACCCAGGCCGGGGATCCGTTGGGACAGGGATACGGAAATCCCGTTTCGCAGGTGGATCCGACCAAGTTCATTCGGGCGCGCCGTCCAAAGTAGTCAACTTAATTAACTATTGTCCGGCTTTCGGTTCGATTTGAAAACCGATGTTGAAGCCGATCAACAAGCCGCTGAAGGTGTTGAACTCAGAGTCCGTTTCTCCGCCGGCGCCGGCTGAGGCCACCAGAGGGTATTCCAGCGTCACTTCGGGCAAGATACCGAACTTCTTCGACGCTTGGATGGAAAAACCGATCGAGCTTCCCACATAGAGCAGGTTGGCCATGGCAGACTCGCCGCCGCTTCCCGCGAAAAAGAGCGTATCGTGCAGTCGAGGGCCAAACGTGAGCTCGTGTTCCGTCACGGGAATGCCGATCATCAGCGGAACGACCGCATCGACATATGCAAAGCCGCCGGAGCCTTCCCCGGTGCCGGCGCCGATCGCAAATCCTCCGATGTTGGGTGCCAGAGCGAGCCGAACTCCGGTGGCACCGGGTTTGGTGAACATGTATTTTGTGAGTAGGCGACCGCCGGAAGTGCCGATACGACCTCCGATGTCGAAACGATCGGAGACGCCAAACCGAAACGAGGTCTGAAACGTGGGCAGAACGATGCTTTCACCCTCGACCGTAGCCACCACTGCGCCGGGTTCGATGGAAACTTGATATTGCCCCTTGCCGAGCGTTTCGGCTCGTTCGACTGATCCTGGGGCAAAACAACCGGCGAGAAACGATGCAAACAGTGCAGTTATGGGCCTCGGATTCATACATCCTCCATCACGGAGTCTACGTCACGGGGGGGCGCCAAACAACGTCTAGGCCGGAATTGGCGTCGAATCGGGCGACAACGTGTGGGTGTAGGACTATCCGCCGGATTGCCAGGCTTTTATCGCGTCGATCGGCCAGGCCAACATGATGATGTTGATCGCGAGGTTGTCGCGGATTGCGAACAGCAACACCAGCTCCACTGCGACCAAGAACGCCAGCGAGATCTTCCACGAAAATCGGCTGGCCAAGAAGAATCCGAACGCACAACAAGCGATGTCGGCGACGGAATTGAGCACACTGTCTCCGAAATAGTCGAGGCTGATGGTCGCTTCTCGGTATCGGTTGATGATGAACGGGCTGTTTTCGACGAGCTCCCAGAGGGATTCGATGGCGACGGCCAATGCCAAGCGCCATTCCAGAGGGAGCCATTTCTGGGTAAGGTACAATCCACCGAAGAAAATGACGCCATGTTCGACGTGGGTGCCGCTGTACGGATCGAGCAGATGTTGGCTGTTGTGTTTGCTCCAGATGTCGAACGACCAAGGAATCCAGCTTCCACAGGAACACCAGAGGGGTTGGCCTTGGGTCCACAATTTGAGGGTCGCGCCCAGGAGCACGGCAAGGGCGACAAACCAGGGGAGGAGCGAGCGAAACGAGGGCATGGGGTTCTCGCGCGGGCGCCGGTCGGCGGCTTTGGCCGAACCCTACCATCCCGCGGTCGCACGCAGGAGGCGTCCGGCCGGGCCTGGACTCTCGAAGCGGGTTATCCGCGGTTGTACACGGGGGGCGGATGAAAGCGTTTGTGGCGGGTTCCACCGGTGCCGTAGGCCGAACCGTGGTTCGAATCGGACGAGAACGAGGGGTAGACCTCGTTCCCCACGCTCGCCCCACCAGCGCCACCCGGGAAGGGACCGTTGATCCCCAAGCGGTGGTTTTTTCGTTGGCGGACGTGGATGCCCTTGCGGCGGCGATGCAGGGCTGTACGACGGTTTTTCAGCTGATCGGGACGCGACGGAGTCGGTTTGCAGCGGGTGAAAGCTACGCTTCCTCGGACGTGGGAACCACCCGGTCGTTGGTGGAGGCAGCGAAGACGGCCAAAGTTGGGCACTTTGTTCTGTTGTCGTCGGTGGGGGCTGGCCGGCCCGTCGGACCCTACCTTCAAGCGAAAGCAGAGGCGGAAGCGTTGGTGTTGTCGTCGGGGATCCCGTACACGATCGTGCGGCCGTCCGCGTTTTCCGGGGAGGGGCATTGGGTGCCGCCGGGGTTGGGGGTGTTGACCCGGGCGTTGCGCCTGCATTCCTATCGGCCGGTGACGGTCGAGCAGTTGGCGGAGGGCTTGCTTCGGGTGGCTGTGGATGGTCGGCCGTTGGGGATCTTGGAAGGGAAATCGTTGTGGGATCACCTGGATCGATCGTCAACCGGTTGACCAATTGAAGTGTCACCCCATCGCGTTGCGCAGGAGCCGGATCGGGTGGTGGGCGGGGGCTTTGACCAACAGGGCATCTGCGCGGCTCAGCCAGGTGGAACGCTCCTTTGACGTGAGCTTTGCGAGTTCCACCATCGCTATAACTCGGAAGTGCCCCAGGGTATCTCCAAGTCGCTGAATGCTGCTTTCGAGGCGATCGATGGCGATTTCGGGGTGGGACTCGCGGTTGGCCATACCGCGGGCCCAGTCGACCAGACCTTGCTCCCGAAAGCAGAACCGATCCGAAAGCGCCTCCATTTCCTGAATCGCGACTGCGCTTTGTTTTTCGTGAAACCATGAGTACGCCATCGCGCGGTGGAGGCTGACTTCGGGTTGGTACCAGCGCGGGATGCGTAGGTTGGGAAGCTCCCGGTCGGCGCTGCGCAGGAGATAGGTTTGATTGACCACAATGGCGACCAGGTACAGCACGCTGACTGCCCTCACTTCGGTCCAGCGTTGCGGGTGATTTTTCGCCGCGGCCCAGACCAAATTCCAGCACCGGTCAAGCTCGGGGAGGTCAGCTTTTTGAAGCGCCGCCTCCCACTGTAGACGGAGTAACGATGCTTCGAAGCCGCTTCCTGGCGTGCAGGATGCTCTGGCTTTGTGGAACGCGAGGTCGAAGGCCTCGGGGTCCAGACGATCGCCCGCATAAGCGCAACGCGCCAGTTGGATTGGGAAGCTGTTCACTTCATTTTCTGGCGTCGGCGGACCGATTTCGGCGTCCGCTAGGTCGAGCCATGCTTGGGGATCGGCGATCCACACCCCGTGGCGCCGATCGTGGGACATCAACGAAAACGCGATCGAGGTGGTGATCGATTGTCGGCTCTCCGACGGGAGACCGGAATGAAAGGACGCGAGCACCTTGCGCAGCAGAGGTGTCGAACGCTCGGGCTCCCATGTTGCCCATTGGTAGGCGGCCCGCGCCTCCGCCTCCAGGATCTTGGCGGGGTCGGAAACGCTGGCATACACGGCTTGTAGCCACTGTTCGACGAATCCGAGCTCCCGCAGGCTGGCGCGCAGCGCTTGCGACATGA
>SYKL01000012.1 GCA_005797785.1 Pseudomonadota bacterium
AGAGCCTTTTTACGTCGCGCCAACGCGCTCTTGAGTTCGATCACCTCCTCCGGCGAGGTGGTGATCGACAGCCGAACATCATTGCTCGGCGCAGGGCCATCCGGATCGCGGGCAGTATCCATCGAATCCGACTTCCCGCGAACCCTCCGGTCCGGCTGGTTTCGAAGCTGTTGAATCGCCATGTTGAATACCACCCGGTAGAACCAACTCCCGGCGCCCGTCGGACGATCCTCCCAGTCTGGAGGTCGGGTTAGCCCGCGTTTGGCGACGATCTTCGTCATCAAGCCGACCAGCGTCTGTTGGGCGAGGTCCTTCACGTCCAAACGCGCTCCACTCCATCGTTTCCCATAACAGGCTTTGTTTATGGCAGAATTCAGCATTCGCTCCTGCCGAAGCAGGGTCGCCCACGCCGCCTTCGGATCCCGATAGGTCTCCGAAAGCAGCGGGTCAAGGTCTTTCCAGGCCGGCTCCTCCAAGCTCATGGCGCGAGTATACTCCAACCGCTTGTGAAAGCGTCGCCTCGGGCTGTGACACGGGTGCAGGCCTGGGGGCGTCCACACCCGCTCCGATCGCGCAAACCCACTTCAGGTATACTCGGGCAACTGCCAGGACCCCTCACATCCATGAACCCAAACGAAGCCTACAATCCTGGGACGACCATCGATAATCGGTACACGATCGAGAAGGTTCTCGGTCAAGGCGGCATGGCCACCGTGTACCGGGTGCGCCACATGCAACTCGGCACGAAACACGCCTTGAAAGTGTTATCGATGCCGTCGAAGAGCATTCAGAAGCGACTTCTACAAGAAGGCCGGGTCCAGGCCCAGCTTCGACATCCAAACATCGTTGCGGTCACAGATGTGGTGGAAGTCGAGGGCGCTCCCGGGTTGGTGATGGAGTACATCGACGGTCCAACCCTCGATACCCTGTTGGCCGAACGTCGCCTCACCTTGGACCAAGCCGACGCCCTCATCGAAGGGATCCTCTCCGGAGTCGCTTTTGCCCATGACAAAGGGCTTGTGCACCGGGATCTGAAGCCCGCAAACGTTCTGCTCACCGTGAGCGCCACCGGGATCACCCCCAAAGTCACCGACTTTGGGCTGGCCAAGCTTCTTGCAGGCGACGAAAGCGGCAACTCCCAACACACGCGCACGGGCCTTGCGATGGGAACTCCCGCCTACATGGCGCCCGAGCAGATCCGAGACGCCAAAGGCGTCGACCAACGCGCAGATGTGTTTTCCATGGGGGTGATCCTCTACGAAATCGTTTGTGGAACACGGCCGTTCGACGGCGTGGACATGTTCGAGGTGTTCAAGGCGATCACGTCGGGCGATTACGCCGATCCCAAGCAGCACCTGCCCGATCTGCCGGACCGCATGCACCAAGCGATCGTGGGCGCCTTAGACGTCGATCGCGAGCGCCGCATTCAAGACTGCCATGCGCTTCTCCGGGTTTGGCAGGGGCAAGCTTCTCACACGCAGACCCCAGCGCCCGTTGGAAAACGAAATACGGGGCCTTGGGACGACGGGATCCTGCAGCGGGCGACCACGCTGGGTTCGGGCGACACCCACCCCTCACCCCCCTCCACCCTCGGAGCGCCACCGGTCGGAACCGGAGCCGACGGTACTTGGGTGGGAACCCCCGCGCCGGCCGCACCACGATCACCCACGGTGGCTCCCGATGCAGGCCGACGATCCGATGAGACCTGGGCAGGCGCTACCCCTGAACCATCACCGGTGGTCGTCCCCGCCAGCCCTGCGACCGTTGTTGAACCGCCACAAAAGCGTTCTTTTCTGATCCCGGCGCTATTTGTGGGAGCGACTGTCCTCGGAGTCGTCGCCTTCGCGTCGTGGAAGGCGATGAACACCTCACCCCCCGAAAACCTTCCCGAAACCCCTACCATCGCGACCCCAGAACCGGTGGTCGTGCCGAATACTCCAGAACCAACGCCGATTCCGCTGGTAGCGAAAGTGGACGAAGTGGTGAACGCGCCCGCGACCCCCGATCGCTCTGCTAAGGCGGCCGGCGTCCGCACCGAGCTTCAATCCATAAAAACCGAGGCCGCCGCCACCCGAAAACAACTTTCCGCGGACGTCCAAAAAGCGATCGAGGCTCATCCGGATCTGGGTCCGGTCGTCCAGACGATCGCCGACGAAGGTGCCAAACAGGACGATGCGACCTTCGCGAAAGCGATCGAGCGCCTGCCCGAAGATGTGCAGGATCTGCTGACCAAACAGCGCGAAGTGGACATCCGGTTGCAGCAATTGGAAGATCAGGTCGCTCGGATCGACCGGTTGATCCTCACGGTGGAATCCGTGCTCCCGGTCAAGCCTACCGGCAAGGATACCAAGCCGGAAGAGCGGCCGCCGGCAACACCGGCACCGGTGGTGGCCGGCCCTCCAGGCCGACTTTCGGTCAACACCCTCCCTTGGGGCGATCTCACCCTGGACGGACAGCCGATGGGACCCGTCGACTGGAATGGCGAGGTTTCTCCAGGGAAACACACCATCCTGGTGGTCACGCCAGCGGGCAAGCGGTTCGAGCGAACGGTGACCGTTCGCTCCGGAAAACAGCAGGTCGTTTGCTGGGATTTCGATGCGGAGGCCGATTGCGAACGTTAATTCCACTGTTGGCGTTCTTGGTCGCCGGAACGGCATATGCGGGGACGCCCGTGCTTTATCCAGGGACCGATCCAGGCGGAGCCGTTGCCCGGGCCACCGGAGCCACCAAAGTTCCCGCGGAGGACTTAAGTCCGCTCACGATTCGCCAACTGGTGGAGGGTCAACCTCCGCGATTGGAGGGGCCGGGCTCGTTGACCACCTGCGCCGCAGCACCCACCGATCTCCAGTCGCTCAGGGACAACATCGCCCGAGCACAGCGCTCCCTCGCCTATCTCGACTATGAGCAGACGGTGGCGGGGCTGAGGTCGAGCGAAACGCTGATCGGCTGCCTCAAGGAACCTTTGGACGGCACCGTTGCCGGTCGATTGTACTTCTTACTCGGGTTGTCGCTGTTCAATCAGGGCCAACTGGCCGACGCCAAAGCCGCCTTCCGACGTGCGCACGTGTTTCAGCCAGGGATGCCCTGGGACGATTATTACGCTCCCAAGGGGAAACCTCTCTTTGAGGAGGCCGCCAAAGAAGTCGCCGCGTTGGTGCCCGTCTCGGTCCAACTCGTGCCCAGCCCCGCACCGGAAGCGGTGTGGATCGACGGAAAACCGAGCGCCATCCTCAATGGCAACGTTCTGCTGTTGCCCGGCGCCCACGTGTTTCAGGTGGCCACCCCGAGCGTGTTGACCATGACGGTCACGGTTGAGCCGATGGGCGGCACCAAACTCATTATTCCCGCGGCCATCCCTTCCGATGCCCTCCCTTGGGTCGCTGATCCCTCGAAGCAGTCGCAACTGTCTTCGGTGTTGGGAACGGTACTTCCGGCCGGTTCCACCGTGTACATCTCGTCAGGCACCAGCATTTGGCAGGGCACCATCGGCGATCCGGTATGGGTCGAATTGGAAGTTCCCACCGGGTTTCTGTCCGCCATGGGCGGAAAGCGCGGCAAGTTTGTTGCCGGACAAACTCTATTTTGGACGGGAGGAATCTCGGCGGTGGGCGGTGGCGCTTTGACCGTGGTCAGCCTGCTCCAACGTAACAGTGCACAAAGGGACGGTGAACGCGCTGAAAGCTGGGACAGCTACACCGAAGCCGAGGGCCGGTACGGGGCGGCAGTCGACCGCTCCAAGGTGGGTGCGGTGGTGTTGGCCGGCGGCGCTGTTTTAGCGGGGGTCGGCGGACTGATCTCGTATACCGGAGGGAAAGCCAAGGTGACACCAACGGTGTCGACGACGGAAGTGGGTGCCACCTTCCATTGGGCGTGGTGATGCACACCCGCGTGTTGTGGATGTTGGCGTTGATGGCTTGTCAGCCGTTTCCAGAGTTGGATTTTCCGGACAATCCCACCACCGATTTCGATGCCGACGGATTTTCCGAGGACGACGGCGATTGCGACGACGAGGATGCGGCGGTGTTTCCGTTCGCCGACGAGCTGTGCGACGGCAAGGACAACGATTGCGACAACAATGCCGACGAGGATGCGGTGGATGCGCCGCAGTGGTTTCAGGACGTCGACGATGACGGTTACGGCATCAACATTGCACCCGTCCACGCTTGTGAAATGCCCGACGGATACGCACCCTTGTGGGACGATTGCGACGATACCGAGGCCGGCGTCAATCCCGGGGCCCAGGAGGTGTGCGACAGCGAAGGCGTCGACGAAGATTGCGATGAGTTGGTGAACGATGACGACAGCACCGTGGCAGAAACCTTGGTATGGGGCCTTGATTCCGACGATGACGGCTACGGCGATGCGCTCAATTCGGTCGAAGCGTGCGAGCCCCCGGAGGGATTTGTCGCTGGAGACGCCGACTGCGACGATGCCGATCCCGATCTCCATCCACTCACGATCTGGTACCTCGACGTGGATTCCGACGACTACGGTATTTCATCTTCCACTCTCCAACAATGTGACGCTCCGGCGGGCTATGTGTTGGCGGACGGCGACTGCGACGACGCTGACAACGAGGTGTTTCCTTCCGCCGATGAGCTGTGCGACGCCAAGGACAACGATTGCGACGACGATGTCGACGAATACCCCACCGATGCGCCGACCTGGTTCCTGGATGCCGACGGGGACGAGGTGGGGGTTGCCTCTACCACTTTCGCGGCGTGCGGACTACCAAATGGGTACGCGGCGATCTCCGGGGATTGCGACGACAGCGATCCCGACACCCACCCGGGCGCGTCCGAAGTGTGCGGTGGCGGCGACGAAGATTGCAACGACCTTGTGGACGATGACGACGACGGCGTCACCGGCACCCTCACCTGGTATTTCGACGATGACGACGACGGTTACGGCGACCCTTTAGCGGCCGTCGAAGCTTGTGAAGCACCGCTCGGATTTGTAGCCGAGGACACCGACTGCAACGACAACGACGCCGAACTACAGCCCAACACGGTGTGGTACGTCGATGCCGACGACGACGGTTATGGCGTTTCTTCGTCCACCGTTCAACAGTGCGACGCCCCGGAGGGGTATGTGCGGGTGTTGGGGGATTGCGACGACAGCCTGTCAGCGCGAAACCCTGGACACACCGAAGTTTGCGACGGGATCGACAACAACTGCAACTCCGCCATCGACGCCTACGACGTCAGCGTCGATCCGGCGGAAGCCCATTGGTTCCGGGACGCGGACCACGATCTGTTCGGCAATCTCGCCCAAAAGGTGATCACCTGCTCCCACCCCACCGGGTATGTGCATGACTCGACCGATTGCTCCGACGCCGATCCGGACGTCAATCCCGACGGAATCGAAGTTTGCGACGGGATCGACAACGATTGCAGCGGCGCCTGGGATGACAGCGATCCGGGGGTGGTCGATCAAGCGATTTGGTACCTGGACGAGGACGGGGACGACGTTGGCGTGACGGAATTGTACGCCATTGCATGCCAGCAGCCGGAAGGGTTTGTCGCCGAGGAGGGAGATTGCGACGATGAAGATCCGGAGATCTTCCCCGGGCATGCGGAAGTATGCAATGAAATCGATGACGACTGCAATGGAGCGACCGACGACGAAGATGCCGATGTCGATGCGCCGGTTTGGTATTCGGACGGGGATGAGGATGGATACGGCGATCCCGCGGATGTGGTCGTCACTTGCGAGGTGTTAGCGGACCGGATTTTGGAGGGCGGAGATTGCATCGACAGCAGTGCAGATGTGAATCCGGGGGTGGCGGAAGTATGCAATGATGGTGTGGATCATAACTGTAGTGGGGTGGTTGATTGTAGGCTGCAGGGGGTGGTTTTGCTCGGGGATGCGGATGGTATCGCGACAGTCAGCTACAATACGAACGGTTCTTCGGGTTTTGCAGCCAACGTCGGGTTCCTCGGCGATCTCGACGGCGATGGGTTCGACGAGATCGGTACGCGGACGTTCCAGAACTTCCAAACCGCGCGAACGCTCATCTATGGTCCGTTCGAAGGGGAATATGATTCGCCGACCGATCTTCCCCGAGCCTTCGAATCCGCGACCGATCTGAGCCCCCTGGGCGATCTCAACACGGATGGACACCTCGATCTGCTCGCAAGCGGTGGCTCAGTCCTGTATGGTCCGATCACCGGCGACCCGGACAACATCGTGCCCAGCCAGCTAGGCATCTTGTGGCGCTTATCAAGCGGCACCTATCCCAGTCCAATGGCCGACATCAACGGCGACGGCCACCCTGAAATGTACTACCAAACCGGGATAAGCTGCGCCATGCAGGAATGCACCACACCTGCGCTGTTCATCTTTTACGGCGGCCCTACGTCACCCGTGTTCGCGGGTGATGTCAGCGAACAGGACGCCGACCTGGTCATCGACATCGACGCTGCGACCGTCATTGTCGTTGACCTCGATGCCGATGGGACGGGCGAAATCCTGGTAGGAAGTCCGTCCGACAGCACGTCCGGCAATGCCAGGGGAGCCGTCTACGCGTTTGACGGCTCCACAGGAGGTTCGCTGAACAAAAGTGACGCTATCCTGTCGATCTTCGGGGACGTCAACAATGCGCAACTCGGGTATGGGCTCAGCGCGCTGGGCGACGTAAATGCAGATGGCTACGACGATTTCGTCGTCACCGATGCGGAGCGGTACGATCCTACTTGTCCGGTCGGCACCCCCAATCGCGGCGGGCAAACGTATTTGTTTTATGGATCCGCTTCGATACAAGGTGGCGCGGCCACGGCCGCCGCGGGTGCGGTCATCGCGGGAAGTTGCAACGGACCGTCCATCATGACGCCGGCGCCGATCGGCGATCTCGACGGGGATGGATTTGACGACTTCGTGGTCGGACATTCGCAAGCCACCTGGCTTGGGCTCGCGAACGCAGGGGTTGTGTATGGTTTTTACGGGCCAGCAACGTCAGCGACCTCCTACGATGACGCGGATTTCATCATTGGGGGCGAGAGCGGTGGGATCTACGGCGGGCTGCAAACCTCCGCCACGAGCGGAGACGCCAATGGCGACGGGCTCTCGGACCTGCTCTTGGGAAGCAGCATCTCGTTTTACGGCACGGCCTACCTCTTCAACGGACGAGCCCAGTAGCCTCACCTGACTCGATCAAACTCAAATTCCGTAGCTTTACCCTTGAGAAACTTCTGAATGCCGTGTAAGTCGCGAGTTCGGCTGGCGATCGCGTTGAACCCCACCACGTCCTCCGCCGTAATCACGCGGGCCGCCGTACCGCCGAAGGAGCTCGGGGATCCGATATCCTGCTATCTCGCGTAGCAAGCGTTCTCGTTTCGCATTCTTATTCTGGGGGATTTTGGGGAACTACAGCGACTGTCCGCGTCGCCCTCCTCCCCGCGTCCCATCGGGAGTACTATCCCCACGCGGGATCGATCCCCGGCCGATGAAGGACCACGCCATGCGAAGGAAACTCCCAATGAAAATGCTCTTTTGGGTCCCGTTCGCGCTCCTGTCGGCCGCCTGCCAACCCTTCCCCGACCGCGACTTCCCCGAAAACCCCCAACAGGATTTCGACGGTGACGGCGTCACCGAGATCGACGGCGACTGCGACGACACCCTCGCATCTGCATACCCAAACGGCACCGAAGTATGCGACGGCGTCGACAACGATTGCGACGGCAGCATCGATGAGGAAGCCTTGGATGCGCCAAGTTGGTATGCAGACGAGGATCACGACGGATACGGAATCGACGCCTACGTGATCGTCACCTGTGTGCAACCGGAGGGACGCGTCGCCGAAGGTGGCGATTGCGACGACACCATTTCATCGATCAATCCCGGCGCACAAGAAGTATGCAATGAATTCGACGACGACTGCGACGACCTGATCGACCACGACGATCCGAGTTCCAGTGGCGTCGGAATCTGGTATTTGGACGCCGATGAAGACGGCCACGGCGATCCCGCGTTCACGCTTCAGCAGTGCGAACCACCCGCCAACTATGTGTTGGACGGCGACGATTGCGACGACCACGAATCGCGTTCGTTCCCTGGCCATCAAGAGGTATGCGACGGCGTCGACAACGATTGCGACACTCTGGTGGATGACGACGATCCGGATCAAGACGGAGAAGCCACCTGGTATGCGGACAACGACGGGGATGATTTCGGAAATGCTGCCTCGACCACCACCGGTTGCAGCGCCCCCACCGGATTTGTCGCCGACGCCACCGACTGCAACGACAATGACGCTCTCACCTACCCGGACGCCGAAGAATTCTGCGACGAGGCCGACAACGACTGCGACGAGGGCATCGACGAAGGCGTTCAACTCACGTTCTACGCAGATTTTGATCAAGACGGGTTCGGCGATCCGGAAAACACCGCCCTCGCCTGCGATGCTCCCTTCGAATACGTCGATACATCGGGCGATTGCGACGACACCAACCCCGAATTCAACGAGCCGCCCACGTGGTACCGAGACATCGACGCCGACGGATTCGGAAACGAAGCCAACGCGGTGACCAGTTGCAGCGCTCCCAACGGCTATGTGGAAGACAACACCGACTGCGACGACACCCGGTTGGGAGTAAACCCCGCAGCGCAGGAACGCTGCTCCACCGCGTTCGACGACAACTGCAATGGTTCCACCAACGATCTGGCGAGCATCGGTTGTCGCCCGTATTGGACCGATGGCGACGGCGACGGGTTCGGCACGGGGGCGAGCCAGTGTTTTTGCAACGCCGAGGGAGAGTTTACGGCGATTCAAGCGTCCGATTGCAACGATGTCGTGCCGGAAATCAACCCCGATGCCCAGGAGGATTGCCTGACCGCGGATGACGACAATTGCGACAACGACCTCAACAATGCCAACGCCGTAGGTTGCACCGAGTATTTCTACGATGG
>SYKL01000104.1 GCA_005797785.1 Pseudomonadota bacterium
ATGGACGACAATCCGGAAACTGGCTTGTTGGAGGCGTTTGATGAATTCAAGGACTTAAAGGAAGGCGGGGCGGAATTCAGCAGCGCGATGGGGCACTACAAAGAGGCCTCGGAAGCGCTGTTCAATGGCAATTTTAATGACGCCGCATTTGCGGTTTTGCAGGGCCGCACCGATCAACTGCAGTCGATGGCGTTGTTGACCGGCGCATTGGCGGGCGTGTGCGGGCTGTTGTCCGCGATCTTGTTTGTTGCCGCCTTTGCGCTACCGTTTACAGCGGCGGGCGCCCCTTTTGCACCCTTCTGTTTTGCGGCCGCAAAAACCCTGGCAGAAATTGGAACGATCCTCGGGGTAGCATGCCTTTGGGCTCACACTGAAGCGGCAGTGATGGCCGCCGTTGCAGCCGCTTGGGCACCCACCGACGAGTACGATGAAGCCCTGATCGAAGTGGAGACCACTTCCAAGGATTTCGGCGAGAAAGCAGGTGAATTTGCAGGCGACCAAGCCGCACAAACCGCTGGAAAAGTTGGGGTGGCCGCTGCGACGACCGCATGGGAAGCCGGAAAGCTCCTCACCGAACCCCCATCTTCGTTGGTCCTTGAGCCCACTGGCGACCCGCAACTCGACGCCGAGGCGCTCTACCAGCAACGTGCCGCTGAAATGGAAGCCAAGATCGGTCTCATCGGAGAATTGATAAAGACAAAACTGCCGGAATTCAAGAAGGGAGCCAATGGCGAAGATCTCACGAACGGGCAAGCCGCTGTGCAGACCGCCATGCAAATTCTCGGCACAATTACTCAAATTTCCACCGTTGCGGAGTCGCTCAGCAACATCCAAACGCACTGCGATCAAATCTCAACGCTCGCGCGCGGAGTCACGGCCGCCAAAAACCTCACGGAAGCGGGAGCTTCCGTCCAGCAAATGCAATGGGAAGCCGAGCAAATCAACCGCGAGCTCGCCACTGTTACCGCGGAATCGCAGTCGTTGAAAACCCAGGTAGAGTCGCTGAGAAGTGAAGTTCTCCGGATGGATCCAAGCCATCCAGACGCGGCGAGCGTTCAGTCGCAACTCGACCAAAAGGAAACCGAACTGCGCGGCGCTCAAGACAAGGTGAGAGCCGCCATCGATGCCCGGGTTGCGGCAGTGTACGACCTGACCACCGCAAAACAGACCGTCGACCAACTCGAGGCCGACCTTCGCAGCGCCGACGCCGTCGCCGCAGGTAGCACCGAGGTCGGCCCTACCGCCGCCGCCACCGCCGCAGAACCCATGAAAGGCCAGACTGTCCCCTATTCCTCATCGGGGAGATCGACGGTGGAAGCTGAGATCATCCACACCCACGCCACCGGGGTCACCGCCCGAATCGTCGACGGCGAGATGGCAGGAATGACCGTCGAATACACGTACGCCGAGCTACAGAGTAGTCCAAACACCGACGTTGCACGAATCGCTACAGAAGCTGTGGCCGCCCAAACCTCGCCGGTGGGCGAGACCATGACATCCGACGACTTCGGAGGTCAATCCTCAGGAAATGCCACAGGAGACGTCGGTTCGGTCTACGCCGACGTGCTTTCCGACCTCTATGCCTTCGCCTTCGGTGAGGCCGAAGAAGGCCTGGGTATTGTACAAACCAGCCTTGCTACTTGCGTGTGCCCGGTGGAGGAGGAAGTCAACGAGTGCAGCACCGAGGAGGGGGTCGACCCCAACATCGACGTGGCCGCGTTCATTGAAACCCACGGTGCCGAAATCGACGAGGCCATGGACACCATCGGGCGTGAAATCCCCGAAGATGCGCGAGTCCTCACCACTGCACCCGACGTCGATCCGGCCACTGTGGGAGAAGCAGCGACGACCGCAGTGGGTCAACAGGAGGAGCACCTCAACCCGCGCGCAGGCGCGTACGCGGTCGGCGCCATCGAGGGTTTGATGGAAGCTTCCGGCGAGATTTATCCGGATACGGAATCGATCGCACCGCTCAAGACCGGCGCTGAGACGTTTAGCACCAAGTTGGGTGAGACCATCACCCAAAATGAAGAAGCGACCTCCAAAATGAGCGCCAGCGAGGCTGCACCGTCCCTTCCCGACGGGATTCTGACCAGCCTGGAGGAGGGGAAAGCCTTGTTTGCAGAGCATGGCGACTACACCTCGCAACCCGACGCGGATCTTTCCGCTCCCGCCGGCGATCCTGTCGCGCTGGCCACCGAAGCGGCGACCGCGTCCGCGGAAACCAAGACGGCCCTCACCGAGCAAAAGACCGATTTGGTAGACCAGAAATCCAGAGTGGACAGCGTAGCCACCGAATTGGGCACCCACGAAACCAGCTTACAGACCGACAAAGCGGCGTTGGACGCCTCTCGACAGGAAGTTTCCGGAATCAGGGAGTCCGCGAGCGCCGAAGCCGACAGCAAACTCCTGGAAGCCGACGCCTCGGCTGCCGCCGCGATGGAAGGAATCCAAAAACTGCAGGAACATAGCGCCAAAGTGAAAGCCCTCACGAGTTCCGCCGAATGACATCCGCGGAAATCGAGCTCCAAGCCCTGATGACCGAAATCGATCGCGCGGATTGGCTGGCGGCGGGATCTCGCCTGAAACATCTCTCCGACGACGAGCGAAAATCCCTCTTGGCGCTTGCCCATCAACGCCCCACGGTGCGGCACCGCCTCGCGCGATTGCTCGGGGCTGGGCCGTTCCAGGCGACCATGGCTCACCTCCAGCAGCAGCTCAGCAGCCTGGCCTCGCCGGCTTCGCCAGAGGGCCCTGGAGCGCAGTCGACCACGCAGACCCTCCGCGACCTGGCACACCGTCTCCAGGCCCTCACCGAGGCGCTGCCGAAGGCCTGGAGCCCCGAACAGGCGACACTTCTTCAGCGCCGCCTCCACGAGCTCGAACAGCCGACCGCGCAGGCCCTCATCGCCTCAGCCCAACACGACTTCGATCAAGCGTTTTCCGACGATAGTGCGCCTTCGTTATGCTTGCGCGCCTTGGCTCGGTCCGGGAGCGCCGTCCCCCTGGATCCTGAAGCCCGCCGTTTGTGGCATCAGGCTTTCGCTCGGCTGATCGACGGCGGCGATCCTCACCTCTTGCGTTTGACGGCGCGCGTGCTTCAATTGGACGCCCTTCACACGGGCGATCTGGACATGGCGGCGTGGATCAGCCAGCAACTGCAAACGGCGGATCCTGACCCTCGTCAGAGGATTTTGGCTCGTCTGGAGGAGGCACTGTTTTGCGCGCGAGCCGGGGATCACACCGGCGCTCGAGCCAAGGCGAATCAGGCGCTCACCCTCGCCAACGAGCCCGATCTTGCCTCCCATGCGGCGTTTGTATCGGGTGAGGTAGAGTGGATGGCCGGGGAACGGGATCGCGCGCTCAAGACTTGGGGAGGAATTCTCCGAAAACACGCACAAACGCCCACCCCCTCCGGAACCTGCCGCGCCGCCCTGGCGATCGCCCGAACCGCGCGAGCCTCCGGAAACTCCGCGGAGGAACTGGCGGCTTACCGAATCGCAGCCCACACGGCCGTACAACTGAACGCCGAACATCTGGTAGAGCAAGCGTTTATCGGCCTCGGACGTGCTCAGATCGAAGCCGGGCAAACCCAAGTGGAAGAACAACTGTTGGCTCGGCTCGGAGACGGCCCATCGCACCAGCGACTTCGGGCAGCCCTGCAAGCCGGAGTCCTTCGCACCGCGCCCGAGGCCTGATGTACGCAGCATTGGCGGTGATCGCCGCGATCGGGCTCGCCCTGTTCGCGGCCGCGCTGTACTTCGATCGAGGGACCACCATTCGCCGAAAGATGCGGTCCGTTCCTCTGGTTGGCATTGCGGACATCCAAGAAGGCCAGCGCGCGCGCGTTCACGGGGTCCCTTCCGGAACGCCGCTCCTTGCTCCTCTTTCCGGTCGTTCTTGCGTGTACTACGCGGTGGTGGTGGAGGAGGAGGTGGTCGGTCAAACGCGAAACTACTGGGTGAAAACCGCCTCCGAAGCACAATGGACCGACTTCTTGCTGACCGATCCCAGCGGCCAACTGCACGTGCTCACCACCGACGCGGTCGCAGGCGCCCTTTTTCGCTCGGCACAATCCGGCGGCTTTCACGTAAACGAAGCCTCGATGCATGCGTTTCTTGAACGGCAGGCCACGAAGGGCATTCGAATCCCCTCCCGGCCCCACCGAACGGTGCGAATGACGGAGGCGATACTTGAAATCGGCACGACGATCGCCGTGGTTGGCACCGTCAAGGGGGGGCGCCTTCAGTCCGTTCCCGGGCAAGCCCTCTGGGCCACCGATGACATCGAATTCCGATAGCCTGCACGCGAACGATGAGCGCCGCCGAGGCTGTGCGCTGGGTTCGGCGTGGATCCACCGTAGCGACCTTGACAGCCCTCCGAATGCGCGCAATCCTTTAGCATCACCCCTGGGTTCACGATGAGTGGAAAAGTCCAATCAACCGCCGCTCCCACGAATACGGCCGCGGTCGAAGCTCCTCCTGTTGAGACGTCCACCAAACCTCCTTCGATGACGCCGGCGTCGAACGAAGTGGCCCTGAATGAGGCCGCAGAAACTCCCATTGTGCCCACCGAGAGTTCGTGGATCCTGGACCTGATCGGGATTGGCGGGGAAGCGGAAGGGCCGAAAGTCACCGCTTCCAAAGAATCCACGGACAACCTAGGGGTTTTGTCCACAGTCAGCGGTTGGCTAGGCCTGGGCCCCGACGGGCCGTCCGTCGGGGCGGCGGGAAAAAGTTCTTGGACCGGTGAGAATTTCGAAGGCGCCAAGGTCGCCGAGGAATCAACGGTGTCCGGCTCCTACGACGCCAAAAACGGCTTGGCGGCCGCCGCCGGAAGTTCGCGAAACACCGAGCTCACCTTCGACGGACAGACGGTGAAAACCGACGCTTCTAAGAAGCTTTCGTTGGCTGGCGGAAAAGCCTCCGCCAGTCTCGCCAGCGGGCATTCGGTCGAGGAAGGAAATCAAAAGAAATCTCAGCAGCAAGCGCTGACGGGACACCTGGACAACAAAGGAGAATACGGCATTTCGATGTCGGGCAGCTCGCACAAGACCGAGGATGTGATGAGCGTCCTGTCGGACGGCGAGATCAAAGACGGCGGCTGGATGCAGACGCAAGATCTGGCGTCGTCGATGGGCTACGACTCGGTCAAAGGATTTTCGGCCGCGGTGAGCGGTACGCAAGGGGAAACCAAGACCCTCGACGATGGGACCGCTGTTGTGAAGTCGGCCAGCGCTTCGGGTTCCTACGACAAAGAAAAGGGCTTGGCGGCATCGGTCGCTTCGTCGGAAAACACCGAATTGAAGCTCGGAGACGACTGGGTTCGTAATACCACCAACTCCAAAAACCTCGCCCTCGAGGGCGGCAAGGCGTCCGGAAGTGTCGCGAGCAGCTTCTCGGTCGTCGACGAAAACCAAAAGAAGTCGCAAGAACAGTCGCTTACCGGCTTTATGGACGACAAGGGCGCATACGGGGTCACCCTCGCCGGCAGTTCGCACAAAACCGAAGATGTGATGAAGGTGCTTTCCGACGGCGAAATCAAAGACGGTGGTTGGATGCAGACGCAAGATCTGTCCTCCACCATGTCGTACGATTCCGCCAAGGGATTCTCAGCCGCGGTGGGCGCAAAACAAGGCGAAACCAAGACGTTGGACGACGGGGCCGCCTCCAACAAGCAGACCAGTGTTTCCGGCTCGTACAGCCAAGAAAAGGGCTTGGCCGCTGCCGTCGGATCCTCGGAAACCACCGAATTGAAGCTCGGAGACGACTGGGTTCGCAACACCACAAACTCGAAGAACCTCTCCCTCGAAGGCGGCAAAGCGTCCGGGAGCCTCGCGAGCAGCTTCTCGGTCGTCGACGAAAACCAAAAGAAGTCGCAAGAGCAGTCGCTTACCGGCTTTATGGACGACAAGGGCGCGTACGGGGTCACCCTCGCCGGAAGTTCGCACAAAACCGAAGATGTGATGAAAGTGCTCTCCGACGGCGAAATCAAAGACGGCGGTTGGATGCAGACGCAAGACCTGTCCTCCATGATGTCGTACGACTCCGCCAAGGGATTCTCCGCCGCCGTCGGCGGCAAGCACGGTGAAACCAAGACTCTGGACGACGGCACCGCCGTCGAGCGCCTCGCTAGTGTGTCAGGCTCATACAGCGCGGAGAAGGGGCTGGCCGCGGCGGTCGGAAGTTCCGAAAACACCGTGCTCAAGATCGACGATGATTTTGTTCGCACCACCACCAGCTCCAAATCCCTTGAACTCGCCGAAGGCAAAGCCTCGGGCGCGCTGAGTTCGACCTTCGATGTGAAAAATGGTGTAGATACACGTAGTGAAAAAACCTCCGCTACAGCCTCGCTTTCCGACAAAGGCGAGTACGCGATCGGATTCGGCGGCGTTCAATCGGTCGGCGACGACGTGTCCAAAAAGACCCAATCCGTGGATGTGGGCTTTGCAGATGGGAAGTTCAACGCCAACGTGCAATCCGAACGTCGGGTGTTCGTCGACGACGACCACTACATCAGCAATACGAGCGGGATCGGGTATAAGGACGGTCAAGCCGTTGTTTCGCTGGGGACCGGTGGCAGTCACATCGATGACGCCGGCGCCAAAAACGTCACCAGCTCGTCGAACACGGTCGGCATCGGCGAAAAAGGTCTGACGATCGGCCGGACCGACACTCAGACGATCACCAACGCGGACAAAAGCGCCACTGCCACCGGGGTGGGCTACACCGGCAACATCTCCGAAGGTCAGGCCGGAGCCAGTTATTCCGTCAAGAAAACGGACGCTGAGGGCAAGGCCACCAGCTCGTTCGGCGCCTCCGGCGGGATCGATCTCAACTCCAAGGGCGAGCTTGAGGGTCTGGATGGTGCTTTGTCCGCCGGAAAGGGCGACAAGAACGTAGTAGTCAAGGGAGCTTACAAATACGCCCTCTCCGAACCGAAGTTGGTCGGCAAACGCTGGGTGGTCACGGTCGAACGCTCCTTCGCGGGCGGTGTCGCCGGTAGCGCGGGCAAGGGATCCATTGGCTTGGAGGGCAGCGACGCCCATACCGAGGTCCGCAGTTTCGCTACCCAGGCGGAGGCGGAGGCTTTCCGCACGACCGGACCCACCGATGTAGCCGGCCTGCCGACTGCCGCGGACCTGTTGAAACTGTCCGAGGGCGACAAAGTCGGCGAAGCCAGCGGATATAAGGGGAACGTCGGCGGAACCGCTGTGATCGCCGGCGCTACCGCGAGCGCAGGGTTGGCCAAGGGAAAGACCGACAGCACCGAGGTCGTGCGCGGGCCGGGCACCACCGTGGTCGCCACCGTGAAGTCCACCAGCTTCGACAAGGCGAATGGAAGCCTTGGAGCCGCGGGAATCAGCTTGGGGGGCGAGCTGGAGGCCAATTCCGGGCGCGATGTTCAGGTGCAATTCGATCTGGGCACCGAAGCCGGAAAAGCCGCCTACGAGTCCTTCCGCGCGACCGGAAAAGTGCCTCCGAAGGACGCCACGGTGCTCGCCGAGACCGAACGCGAGGGCTCCGCGGACAGCGTCAAAGTGGCGGTGGGCAGCGCCAGTTACGCACGCCGGAGCGATGTTCAAAACGCCACCACCCGCACCGCGGACGGCACCAAACTGGAAACGTCCACGGGCACCGAGAGTGTGTCCGTTTCCGCGCCGCTTCTCGGCCATTACAATACCTCCAGCAGCCTGCAGGCGACCGAAACCAACGACAAATCGCGCAGCTTCATCGCCACCGCCGCGGTCGACACCGACGAAAAAGGCTCTGCATCCGTGGATTTGGCTCAGGCCACCGACACCCACTGGGACGCCCAGAATCGAAACGCCAAAGCGAGCGGCAAATGGTCCGTCTCGACGGCGTTTTCCGAGGCACAGATCGACAAGGTCGTTCAAACCGCCCAAGCGGGGCAGTTCAACTACAATGTACTATCGCTCTCAGACGCGGGAGACGGCAAAGATCTGGTCACCACCCTGCAGACGACGAAGGATCCCGACGTCATTCGCAAGGCGCTCAGCACCTTCGTCGCCCAAACCGGCGCCGACGGGTTGGCGCTGATGCGGCAGGTCGGAGGCGGCTCCTACCAACACGATTTGGCGCTCGAAGGCGACAAATACTTCACCGGCGCCGCGGGCCGCAAGAGCATCGAGAACACGATCGAGCGCTGCCGGGTCGGGCTCACCGGCGACGCCACCGCGCGTGGAAACGCCCTCAATGAAGCGGCCACCACCCTCGCCTACCTGCGGGAAAAGCGGGACAATGTGGCCAACCCCGCCAAATACCAAGACCTGCCCCCACAATTGCGAGCAACGGAGCTGTCACGCGTCGACAGCGCGATTTCTAGCTTGAACAGCCTCATTTCCTCCGCTCGTTCGGGAACGGCGGCTCCCGCCCCAACGAACGCCACCGGCACGGCAGCCGCTGGGGACGCCACCAGCCACTCCAAAGCGGCGAAATCCGCACCCACCAATGTTGCCGCGGCGGTCGATCCAAAAATTGGACAAGTTCAAAGCGATCTGACCAAGGCCGAGGGCCTTTCCGCCACCACCGAGGCAACGCGGACCGACGCCGAAGCCAACTACCGAAAAATCCGCCTCAGCCGTTGGGTTCACCTGGACGGTGCATACTCGGAATCCCCCGATCCAGTCTTCCACTACTACGGCGATACCCACTGGTATGGGGACGGCAAGTTCATCGGCGACTATCAGCAGGCGGAGAGCTTCTTCAGCATCGGCAAAGGCCACTGGGAGCGCGCCGAGACGCTTCGTCGAGAGGCCCAAAACGCCCTCGACACCGCGCGCATCGCCGCGATCCGCAACCCAGCGTCACTCGCGGGTACGATAGAAAGCGCAGTATCGGCGAAGTTCACCGCTGCAAACCAGTTTTTCCGGTTGGCCAAGAGTGCCTTCCACTTGGGCGAGGAACAATACCAGAGCATTCGCCGCAATGTTCTGAAGGACCCCGAGCTTAAATACAACTTCTTTGGCGGATATTCCCACGATCTGCCGCCCGGAAAATAGCGTCCGATAGTCAACGTGCTTGACGATTTATACGCGGCCCCACCGAGCGATTATGCTCCGCGCGGGAGGCCGAATGCCCACGCTGTACATCGGAAATCGGAACTACTCTTCCTGGTCGCTGCGGCCGTGGTTGGCGCTCAAATGGGCCAAAGTTCCGTTTGATGAGGTGGTGATCCCTCTCGGTGGACCCGGGTACGGCAAATCGCAAATCCCGGAGATCCTCGCGGTCAGCCCCAGCGGCCGGGTTCCGGCGTTGGAACTCCACGGAACCACCATCTGGGACTCGCTCGCGATCGCCGAGTGGGCCGCCGAGCAGCCCAATGCAGGCCTGCGTCCTTCCGATCCCCTCGCCCGCGCGGTGTGCCGTTCAGCGGTGGCCGAAATGCACTCAGGATTTCCCGCCGTTCGTCGGGATCTATCGATGAACCTCCGGCGACGCACCCGAGCGACCGGCCTCCCCGCCGACACCCTCACCGACATCCACCGGATCACCGAACTGTGGTCCGATCTACGCGAAAAGTACGGTGGGTCGGGCCCATGGCTGTTTGGACAACGGAGTTTGGCCGATGCCTTTTATGCACCGGTGGTCACTCGGTTTCGTTCGTACGGGATCGATCTGCCGGAGGTGTGCGCGAGCTATTCCCAGGCATTGTTTGGGGATCCCGACTTCCGTGCCTGGGAAGCCGGCGCAGAAGCGGAAACCTGGACGATCGAGTCCGCCGATGCCCTGTTCACGGAACCCACACCATGAACAGGACCCCCGTTCACCGGTGAAACTCAGGTCGTGGCTTCCAACCGGGCATACGATGTTTCCATGCCACCCACCATTCCCGTCCCGAGGATCAGATCGCGCAGCTCCTTCGACGGGTAGGTGATCACCAACGTGAGCCGGGTCTTCCCGCCTGGAAGCGGCGTTAGCGTGAGCTCATTGACCGTGCCTGGCCCGTCAGTGCCGATCATGCGTTCGGTGGTCACGGCGCGCCATGGCGCCTCCTGCTCCAGCAGCTCGCCGGTGAACCCAAACCGGCTTCCGTCCGCAGCGTTTTCCCAGAGATAACGGTAGGTTTCTCCGACATGGTTCGCGGTCTCGCACTCCGGCATCGTCCATCCGTCGGGGCCGAGCATCCACCGCCGGATCAGCGCCGCCTCCTGGTGCGCCCGCCACACTTGCTGCAGAGAAGCGCGAAGAACGCGGGTGATCTGAACGTGGGTGTCGTCGAGCACCGTGGCTTCCGTCGCAAATTCGCGAGAAAGATCGCGCAGATCGGCGAGAACTCCGTCGAGCTGGCCCATGGCCGCGGTGAGGCCTTCGACCATCCCCATGGCGACCAGCTGTTCGAGGGCGGCCAAATTAGGGAATGTGCTGGTGCTCACAAATCGCGAACCGGTCGGGGTGGCTAAGAACACCACCTCCATGCGTGTCTCGGGAAAATCTTTATTGGGACGGCCATCCTCGTTGGCAAAGCCATCGCGAAGCGCAAACCGGCGAGGCGCCTCGGCCTCGTCAATGAACCAGTATCCACGCGAAGTTTCCCCCTTGGGCCCGGTCATGTGGTAGTGGCTCTGGCCCCCCGGCCGAAGCTCGTGCCGGGTGAAGGTGGCGGGCCACGTCGGCGGGCCCCAAAAGCGCTCCAACTGGCGAGGATCGGCCCACGCGGCCCATAGACGCTCGACGGAAACAGGGAAGTCGCCGATCGCAGTGAGGGTAAGTTGGCTTGGATCGGTAGTGATCGAGGTGATCGGCATGGTTACGGCTCCTTGGAAAAGAGTTCATCGAGGGCGGTGATCCGGTGGCGCCAGAGTTCCTCCAACTGGTCGAGGGCCGCGCGGGCCCGGGCAAGGCCGTCGGGCTCCGCCTGAACCAACCGCTCGCGACCGTGGTGGAGCTTTGAAACCAGCCCGGCGGATTCCAGCACCGCAACGTGCTTTTGCACGGCCGCAAACGACATGTCGTAGTCCGCGGCCAGGGTAGAAACGGACACCGCACCCACGAGGGTACGGCGCAGGATGTCCCGACGTGTGGCGTCAGCCAACGCGCGAAACAGCCGATTCAGGGGATCGGAATCTTCTACAACCATATGGTTGTATATCAGGTTCGAGCCGCTGGCGTCAAGCCGGATCCGGTCCACACTGCGATAGTTTCCGTTTCGCGCCGGCCGCCCGAGGTTACATGCCTCGCGGATGTGCGTTTCACCGCCCAACTTCCGACCA
>SYKL01000105.1 GCA_005797785.1 Pseudomonadota bacterium
CTCGGTGTAGAAGTTAGCTTAGAGCGGGTTCCTGTCTACCAGAAGACGATCATCGACGCCGCTTTCCGCGCGGGCACAACCGTGATCACCGCGACCCAAATGCTGGATTCCATGGAGCGAAATCCCCGTCCCACCCGTGCCGAAACCACCGATATCGCGAATGCGATCCTCGATGGCACCGATGCGGTGATGCTCTCCGGCGAAACCTCCACCGGAAAATTCCCATTTGAAGCCGTCAAAGTCATGGACAACATCTCCTTTGACGTCGAGCACTCGCGCTTTTTCAAGCCCACGGCTTCCGAGCGAATGCCTAAAATGGAAGGTCCGGCGGGCACCATTCTGCGGGCCGCATGCATGGCCGCACAAGATCCCATTCGACCCTTGGTGGTGTTCACTTGGTCGGGGCAAGCCGCGCGGTGGATTAGTAAAGCGCGTTTACCAGGTCCGGTGTTCGCGCTCGCCCCAAATGATCAAGTGGTTGACCAATTGTCCATGGTGTGGGGGATCACCGCAATCCGCATTCCTCCTGTCAAAACCACCGACGATCTCATCGCGACCGGCGAACATGAATTGTTAGCGCGCGGCCTGATCAAAAAAGGGCAGGAAATCGTAATTGTCACCGGGGAATCGCCGATGAAAGGCGCCACCCACATGCTCAAAATCATCCGCGCAGGCGAATGATCAGAGCAAGCCTACCTCGGCGAGCGCCGCAGCAAGTTTCGGAATCATCGCGGATCGCCAAGCGGGATCCGTCGCCAGATCCTGGCGGATCTCCAATTCCAGCGCGATTCGACCGCTGCGTTTGGCGTGCGAGCTCGCGGAGAAAATCAACCCTTCCTTTCCCGAATAAGGCTCATTTAACCAGGCGTCCTGCCCTTGATCAAACAGCGCCAACGCCAGATCTGCGGCCAGGTCGTCCTCCTCGTCAAACAGCACTCCGACCTCCACTTCTCTCGGCTCCCCGTGGTAGACAGGGGTGAAGGTGTGCACCGAGAACACGAGCCTGCCCGGATGTTCCGACAGCATCCGGTCCACGGCTGCATGATAGGGTCGGTGATACTCCCGCAATCGACGTTCGCGCTCGCCGTCCGACAAGTGAGCATTCAAGGCTATCGCTCGCCCTTCCGCCTCGGTTCGAAACAAATCCGCGTCCGTCTCAGCCCGGTTGGCGTCCGCCCACAATCTGGAAAACCGCGCCAATACCGCAGGGCAACCCAGGTGGGACGCCAGCTCCAGCACAAAATCACGCGCGCCGAGGTCGAACGCCCAGTGTGTGGGAGGCAGCCAGAGGTCGGCATCCGCCCATTTTTCGGTGTCAGGTAGGCGCGCGGAAGCGTGCTCACACGTCAATAATAGCGGCGCGGTACCTCCAAAAAAACGTTCGGCCGCCTCATCGGTTTCGGTCCTCATTCTTCCTCCGCATGTGTACGTCGCAACGACTCTAAGGCGCGTCGCGCGGCCTGGTCTTCGATCCCTGGATGCCCACCGATGCGCAACAGCAAACGCTCGACCCGGTCGATGGTCACCTCGGCGGCCGCCCCGTTGCGCCAATCGGCCTCCACACGCTGCAGCTCGCCTTGGAGACCCAGAAGCTCGTCCGTCACCGACTTCGCCTCCAAAGCCTTACGAGCCACATCCAGCCCGATTTCCACCCGGGCCCGCGCCGCCACCTCGGTCGCGTCCGGGGTTCGCTGCGCCCAAGCGCTCCAGGCGATCCACACGGCCACCGCCATCAGCAGCAGCCCGAGCGGCGGAAACAGCAGCAACATCGGGCCACCTACCACCAAACACAGCCCTAACGCCACCGCCACTTCCGCCCGAGGCGCCATCCGAACCGGCGGCAAAGGTGCCTTACAGGCCGGTAACACCTCCTGCGCATGCGGCAACGCGCCTCGTGAACGCCAGATCAAACTCAAGATCAACGCGACCGGCCCCCCGAGCAGCGGGATCGCGAACAAGCCCATCGTGGTTAACGCCACGATCCAGGCCAAATCGGCCGCACCCAAACCCTCCTTGAGCGCCTGGACCTGCCAACCTTCCGCTCGAAGGCGGCTCTCCAGCCCCACCGCAACCCGCCTTCGAACGCCCGATACCACCACACACGGCGCCCCGGTGGTCGGATCGATTCCGGTCACCGCCCACTCTCCCGTCAAACGCAGCGGTGGCACCCAAGGTGCGCGGCGCCAGCGGCGAGAAGGATTCCGTTGTAACGCCTGTAAATGCTTGACCACATCGCGTGCACTGCGAGGCCGCTGCAAGGGGTCAGGATCCAGCAGCGCCCGAATCAGCGCCGATAAACCGGGAGCACCGGCGATTCGGACCGCAGGCGCCGCCCGTTGGGCACCCACCTTCGCCCAACCCTGCCCCGACGGAAAAGGCAACTTCCCGGTGGCCGCACGATACAAGATGACGCCCAGACCGTACAAATCCCCCACAGGCAGCCGCGGCCCTCCCCGAACCACCTCAGGCGCTGTTTCCCCAGGATGGACGTGGGCATCTTCCTCTGGCAGCGCCGTCACTCCAAAATCGAACAAACGGCCGCCTCGCTCGTCCAACAGCACATTTCCGGGCCGCACGTCGCCGTGCACCACCCCTCGCCCATGTGCTGCCTCCAACGCCGAGGCCACGTCCAGCCCCAAGGCCAGAACGGCCTCCACCGGCAGCCCCACAGGCGCCGCCTGTTGCAAAGAACCGCCGCCCGCACGCGCAGAGACCAGATACCAGCGCCCCTCCTCCGCCCAAACTCCGAGCACCGGCAGAATGTTGGGATGCTCTAAACGGGCGGCCAATCCTGCATCCGCTTGCAGGCGGGTCAGCGCCGCCGGATCCGTCGAAAGCGCTGGATGAAGGACTTTGATTGCCACCAACTGACCCGTGGCGGTGTCTCGCCCCGGCCACACCACCCCCGAACGCCCCTCGCCAATCGGGGACCCCTCCACACAGAAACGCCCCCCAATCACCTGGCCGATGTTCACTCGGACTCCGCTTCCTTTCTCCCT
Source organism: Pseudomonadota bacterium (assembly GCA_005797785.1). GTDB lineage: Bacteria > Myxococcota_A > UBA796 > UBA796 > SYKL01. Next base: position 3,000 of record SYKL01000105.1, read on the forward strand.
ATCCCCGCTTGCACCGCCATGCCCGCTGCGGCAAAGGCGGCCCACACCATCGGAGACGATTGGCCGAGAGCCGCCAACATCAACAAAGCTCCCGTTGCTGCGGTGATCACGCGCAACAAAGCCTCAAACCACAGCGACAGCACGAGCGCGCCACACACGCCCCCGGCCACGCACCACAGTGTGTGATCCACAAATAGGTCCGTCAGCACAAACCCAAGTCCCATCCCCGCAAAGAGGAGCAGCGTGCGCTCCATATACGCCGCCAACACGCCGGCGGCGGCTCCGAAGGCCACCGCGCCGAACACCACGCCCTGCGGCCCAAACCCGGGAAACCAAGTGCCCATCTTTAGAGCGGACAGAACGCCAATAGAGCCCGCCACCAACACCACGGCCACGCGGTAGGCGACGGCCCCGCGCCACATCAGTACAACGCCTAGAAAAAATAACGTAACGCGCAACCAAATCGGCCAAACCGACCCATCGAGCCACACCCCTGCCGCGGCGACATCCGCCCAGGTGGTCAATGCGATATCGCGGCCGGCTCAGCGTCAAAGCGATAGATGATCGCTCCATTCTTGCCACGGGAGAGCTCTTCTGCCACCACCCGCTCCATCACGACGGGATCCTCGGACATCACCTGGAGCTCATGAAGTAAGCGCTGATTTTCCCGATCAATCTTTGATAACCGCGCGGACGCGGTTTCAAGCTCTTGTTCCAGCTCAGACCGCGCCAACAAGCCGTCGTCTCCCCACACGGTCGATCCTGCCACGCCGAGAATCGCTGCCGCTGGAAGTACGGCGAGCAACGTGCGTTGCACAAGATTGGCGGGGAGCCTTTGAAGGAGCGCGCGGAGGAGGGGTCGCACGGAGAACCTTGGGTGGGACTCCAGCATACCCTTGTTCGTTCAGACGACAAGAGCACAAACGAACCTTCGAGTGAGTTTCGAAAAGTCATAGTTCAAAGCTTCACTCTGGCGCTGCGCCACTCGTCCCCGCGGTGGCGATCGCGAGCCGGCTCAGGCCTTCATCGCGCGCAACATCCATCACGCCGACCACCTGGCCATGAGAAACACCTTTGTCCGCCTTGATCACGACGAGCGTGGTGGCGTCCGCTCGCGCGGCGGCGCGAAGTCGCTTCCGCAACTCAGCTCGGTCGACCGGCTGCTCGTTAACAAAGGTCGCTCCATCCGAAGATATCCATACATGAATGTCCTTCTTTTCGGACAAGATGGTCTGGGCCGAACTGCGCGGAAGATCGACCTGAATGCCTGGAGACTTTTCCCCTTCGCCATCGTGAGTTTTGGGGTTCTTTTGAAACGTCGTTGTCAGCACCAGAAACAGCACGAGCTGAAACACGACGTCGATCATCGGGGTGAGATCGATCGTCGGAAGCTCTCTTCGGGCTTGTCTCCGTCGAAAGTTCACTTTTGGAGCTCCGGCGCCGAAATCCGATCCAGCATCGCGAGGGAGGCCTCCTCCAACTCGATCACCAAGCGATCCACGCGGGTCAACAAAAAGCGATGCGCCACCAACGCGGGAATCGCAACGACCAAGCCAGAAAAGGTCGTGATCAACGCTTGAGCGATACCTCCTGCCAAGGAGGCAGTATCCTGCGATTGAGCAACTTTAAAACTCTCAAAGGTCACGATCATACCGCCAACCGTACCCAAGAGCCCCAACAACGGGCCTAACGCGGCAATGGTCGCCAATATCGGCAAGAACCGCTCCAGCTCCGCGGCTTCTCGCTGGCCTACCTCCTCCAGGCGCTCTTTGATTTGCGTGCGGGGACGCCCACGAAGGTCGAGCGCCATCGCCAACATCCGCGCCGCGGGGGTCTGCGATCCGACGCAAACCCCTCGCGCCTGCTCAAACTCGCCTTTTTCCGTCAACGCAAACACCTGCCTAACCAATGCGGCAGGAACCACCTTTGCACGGCGCAACGACCATAGGCGTTCAAAAAATGCCGCCAACGCCGCAATCGAAGAAAGGGCGATCGGAATCATCACCGGGCCGCCCGACACCAGGTATGCGATCACGAAACCTCCACCCAGAGGATAACCGGCGCGCGTTGACGCAACGCCGCGAACGGCTACAGACATCGTATGCGAAGCTCGGTGCGAAAAACCCTGTTGTCGTTGACGATCGCGTTCGGCGCCGTGGTCGCCATCGCGAGCACCCCAGGTTGCGGAATGACGTATCTTCTTCAGCAAGGGTACTATCAAGCCGAACTTTTAGCGGGTCGCCAGCCGATCGAGAAGGCGATCGAAAAGGGCTACTTCGACGACAAACAAGTCGAAAAACTTCGACTGATTCCAAAAATCAAGGATTATGGTAAGTCGATCGGCCTCGCGGCGACCCACAACTACGACACCATCAATCCAAAATGGAAGCGCACGATCTGGAATGTTTCCGCGTGCGACCCCGTCTCTTTTACACCCAAGACCTGGTGGTTCCCCATTGTCGGGCGCATGCCCTACCTGGGGTATTTTGAAGAAAAAGACGCCCGAAAAAGAGCGAAGGCCCTCGCGGAAGACGGAAGCGACGTCTATGTGCGCACGGCGGGAGCCTACTCCACCCTTGGCTGGTTCAAGGATCCGGTTCTCCTGAATATGCTAAATTGGTCCGAGCATTCTCTTGCCGACACCATCCTCCACGAGCTCGCCCACGCCACGTTGTGGATCCCCGGGTCGGTTCAGTTCAACGAGTCCTTTGCCAATTTTGTCGGCGAAGAAGCGGCCATGCGGTACATGGTCGCTACCTACGGCGAGGACGGCACGCCGGTCGTGGAAGTGCGCCAACGCTTGGAAGACTCGGCAAAATTCCGAGACATGCTGCACGGCGTGTACAAAGAACTGGACGGAATCTACTCCGACACCGAGCTCGATAAATTCGATAAACTTGTCCGAAAGCACGCGATCTTGGCGTCTCTTCCCACCCGAACCGCTGGCCTCGGGCTGAATCGACAGGACGCCTACCTCAAGTCGATCCGCGAAGGGGAATGGAACAACGCCCGCTTGATGCAGTTCCGGACCTACAATCGCAGCCGCACGTGGTTTCGGGCGCTGCTCGATCAAGAAAACGGCGATCTCTTAGCGTTTATCCATCGTATCGACGAGATCACCAAAGACGCCGACGACCCTTACCGCGCACTGGCGCTGGCGGTCGGTGCCAACCCGGACGACGTGTCCGAAAATTAGGCGTCCGAAAATTCGGACAGTGTCAACACCTATGACACCGATGTCGCGGATTTCCAGGTTCCAAGACCGCGCGCCCCTCGTGCCAAAAACTCGAAAAGTCACCTAAGAAGATGATTGGTGACCGTTTGTGACGGTTTGGCATTTGGCGTGACACCGTTGGCACGGGGGTTGCTTGGCAGAACCCGAAACGAGGAGACGCCACCATGTTGAACAAATCCAGCCGCCGCTCACACGACGATGGGGACAAAGAGGCACTTCTCAACAAGTACCTTCGCAATATGGGTGCGATCCCCCTCCTCTCCGGGCGCGACGAAGTCGATGTCGCCCGCACCATCGAGAACGGCGGCCCTGGAGCAGAGCGTGCGAAGAACGCTCTCATTCAAGCCAACCTCCGCCTGGTCGTCTCCATCGCCAAACAGTACACCTACCGAAACCTCCCCCTCGCGGATCTGATTCAAGAAGGCAATCTGGGCCTGATGAAAGCCGTCGAGAAGTTCGATTATAAGCGTGGTTTCAAGTTCTCTACCTATGCCTCTTGGTGGATCCGTCAGGCCATCGTGCGGGCCATTGAATCGCAGATTCGCACCATCCGAATCCCGATCTACAAGCTGGAGATCGTGAACCGGATCGCCCAGACGCAGCGCTACCTGTTCCAGAAGTACGGACGCGAGGCCACCGCCCAAGAAGTGGCGAGTCACCTGGAAATTCAGGTGTCCGAGGTGGAAGAGATCATCCAAATCAACCGCGAGCCTGCGAGCTTGGACGCCGAGGTTTCCGACGACTCAGACTCGACGATCATGGATTTCGTCGAAAACGTCGATGCAGAAAATCCAGCAGAGAAGATGGAAGAAGCTTCCCTTCGCGAAGAAATCGACACTGTTCTCGCGTCGCTGACCCCACGCGAAGAGAAAGTGATCCGCATGCGATACGGCATCGGCGAACCCACCAACTACTCCTTGGAGGAGATTGGTAGCCGGTTCTCGCTTACGCGCGAACGCATCCGTCAGATCGAGATCAAGGCGCTCCGCAAATTGCGCCACGCTAAGCGCCGGAAGCAGCTCGAAAACTTCATGATGGCGAGCTAGAGCGCTCGATCACTGCAAGGTGCGAGCATCGATCACCCGCTGCCGCAGCTGACGCGCTTCTAAAAACCGTGCTTGCCACGGCCTCACTTGCGAGGCCAAGCGGGCGGCGTCGACGGCTTCCGCACCGGAAAGGCCCTTTGGTTCGACATAGTCGAACAGCGTTCGCGCGGCGATCGCATCCCCCGGTGAGGAGCCGCGGACAAAACACCCTACAGAAATCGCGACTACGCCCCAAAACACAAGTTTAGGGCGGAGTACACTCATTTCGCGAGTTTGGCCTGATAAGCGGCGAGGTCCAACAGCGACGACAATCCTGCGGCATCGTTCACCTTCAACCGCACCAACCAGCCATCGCCGTACGGATCCTGGTTGATGGTCTCCTCGCTCCCGTCCAAAGCGCCGTTCACTTCGACCACTTCCCCATCCACCGGGCTGTAGACCGAGGCCACGGCCTTCACGGACTCGACTTCACAAACGGCGTCCCCCGCCTTGAATCGAGCGCCCACTTTGGGAAGCTCCACATGCACGAGATCGCCCAGAGCGTCCTGCGCAAAATCGGTAATTCCGAGGGTGAGAACGCCATCCTCCACGCGAGCCCATTCGTCATGGGCGGTGTACTTCAAATCGGCAGGAAACTTCATCGCATCTCCCTATAGAAAGCTAGTAATCGCGTTTGTAGAACGGGCCAGCCACCACCTCGGCTTCGGCTTCTCGGCCTCGCACATCGATGATCAACCGCTGACCGGGATTGGCGAGGTCAGCCCGGACATACGCCAGCGCCACCGACTTTTCCACCGACGGCGCGCGCGTCCCAGACGTTACAACGCCGACTTTTGCGCCATCGTGCAGCACCTCCATGCCGTCGCGGGCAATGCGGCCGCCGTCGATCACCATTCCGACAAGCTTGGGCTCATTCTGTTCCTTCCGAGCCAAAATCGCCTCGCTGCCGATGAAACCACCAGGTTTCTTCAGCTTGGTGATCCATCCCAAGCCGGCCTGCAGCGGGGACGTTTCGTCGTTGAGCTCGTGCCCATACAAGCAATAACGCACTTCCAACCTTAGTGTATCTCGTGCACCCAACCCGATCGGCTGAATTCCGTACTCGGCACCCGCAGCGAGCACCGCATCCCACACGGGAACCGCCCGATCGGCAGGAATAAACACCTCAAACCCATCTTCACCGGTATACCCGGTGCGGGCGATGATGCAGCCTTCAACTCCCGCAAAAACGCCCGGAGAAAAATGGTAGTTGGCGATCGGCTCCAAGTTTACGGAGGTCAACTTCTGAAGTGTGGCTCGCGCATTTCTCCCTTGCACCGCAATTTGAGCCCATTGATCGCCTTCATCCACGAATACCGCTTCACCCGGGAAGGGGTTGTTCGCGATCATCCAGTCAAAGTCCTTGCTCCGGTTGGCGGCGTTTACGCACACCAAGAATTCCGAAGCTCCAAGGCGATACACCACCAGATCGTCTACCACACCGCCGGTCGGATGGCACATCGCGTTGTACTGGGCCTGGCCCACCTTGATCGCGGAAATGTCGTTCGTCAGCAGCTGTTGAAGGGCGGCTTCCGCCTTCGACCCGGTCACCCGAACTTCGCCCATGTGGGACACATCGAAAAGTCCCACCGATCGCCGTACTTGCGCGTGTTCCACGCCGACGCCAGCGTACTGAACCGGCATTTCCCAGCCTGCAAACGGGACCATTCGTCCGCCAGCGGCCAAGTGTTGTTGAAAAAAAGGTGTGCGCAGAAGACTCATCGGGGCACCGGGATTCGAAGGTGGGTCACTGTCTCCGTGCGCCGCCTCCCTGTCAACCCTGACGTCGAACTGCCGCCTCATATGTATTGTTCATCAGCATGGCGATCGTCATCGGACCGACACCCCCTGGAACCGGCGTGATCGCTGACGCCCGCTGCGCGGCAGGCTCGTACTCGACGTCGCCAACCAAACGGCCGTCCGCAAGCCGATTCATGCCCACATCGATCACCACCGCACCCTCGCGAATCCACTCGCCGCGGACGAATTCCGGACGTCCTACCGCCGCAACCACCACTTCCGAGCGTCGAACCACCGCTTCAATGTTCCGGCTGCGGCTGTGCGCGACGGTCACCGTGCAATTCGCCTGTTCCAACAATTGCGCCATCGGGCGGCCCACAATGTTGCTGCGACCGATCACCACCGCGTCGAGACCATCAAGCTTCACGCCCGACTCTTCCAACAGCTTCATCACGCCAAGCGGCGTGCATGCAATGGTTTCAGGTCGCCCTTGCGACAATTTGCCGCTGCTCACCGCGGTAAAACCGTCCGCGTCTTTTTCAGGCGCAATCCGGTCCATCACGCGGATGGTGGAAACATGCTTTGGAAGGGGCAGCTGAACAAGAATGCCGTCGATCGTCGAATCACCGTTCAGCTGATCGACCACCGCCAGAATCTCTGCCTCCGAAGCCGAAGCCGGCAAATCGATCTGCCGATGCACAAACCCCAACTTCTCAGCAACCTGCCCCTTGCGGCGCACATATACCTGTGAAGCTGGATCTTCGCCGACCAGCACCACCGCGAGCCCAGGCGGTCGCGACAATGCGGAGGTCAATCCACGAAGTTGGTCGGTGTACCGAGCGGCGAGCGCTTTACCGTCAAGTACCTTGACCATCAGCTGGCCGCCGGCGTGGAGGAACCCCCGCCCGAAGAACCGGTGGAACCGCCCGAAGACCCCGAACTTGACGCGCCGCCCGCTGGCGCCGCAGCCGTTGAGCTGGCCGTACTCGACGAACCGGCGCTGGATGAACCGCCCGACGAACTGGACGAGCCGCTGTCGCCGCCGCTTTTCAAGCCATAGTGATCACGGTACCAGCCGCCACCCTTCAAAACAAAGGAACTGGCGCTTACCAATTTGCGAACGTGCGTCCCATTACACTCGGGGCAGGCCGGCTCCGGAGCGGACAACTTAACGAGTTTTTCGAATCGGTGGTTGCAGGACGGACACTCATACTCGTAGATGGGCATGCAGCACCCTCGGTATCGGCCGCCCGATATACGAACCCCACGACACATCGGCAACTGGTTTCTTCGAGGTGGATCATCGCGCTAGCGTACACACTCATGCTCATTCCACTGGTTCTTCTTGGTTTTGCAACCATTAAGACCCTCGGTGGATGGGTGCTGCTCGCTGCCGAAAGGGGCCAACCCGCGAAGTTTGGTGCGCCAGAGTTGGCCACCTACGCCAGAGAAGCCGTGGCCAGCGCACTGATGTATTCGCTCGCACCTTTTGGCCGACAGGAAGCTGATTTTCGTCCGCGCCCGGTCACCAATCCTCCGATCCTGTTGGTTCCTGGGTATACGCGCAATCGAAGTTCAATGTGGTTTCTCAAGACCTTCTTGGAGCAGCGCGGGTTCACCAATGTTCATGCGATGAACCACATTTCCGCGGATGGATCACTTGCGGCCCACGCCGAAAAGCTGTCCCAACAGGTGGAGACGTTGCTCAAGATCACCGGTGCCGAAAAGGTGGACATCGTCGCCCATTCTCTGGGTGGTCTCGTGGTCGGTTGGTACCTCAAACACCGAGAAGAATCCCACCGCGTGCGCCGGTTCATCGCCATGGGTGTCCCCTGGAAAGGCACTCGCACCGCGGTGTTTGCTCGGGGCGCGACCGGCCAATCCATGCTCTACGGCACCCCCATGCTGGACGGGCTCACACCGCCTCCCGTTCCAACCGTCGCGATCTGGAGTCCGGACGATCCCTTAGTCGTCCCCTCTCTTTCCGCTTCGCCCCCCGGCCTCGAAAGCGTCTGCATCGAAGGCGCGGGACATGTGGAAATGCTGACTTCCGCCCGTGTGTTTCGAGCCGTGCAAGCCGCACTCAGCACGGGGGACCTGTGAGCGGGTTGCTGGATCGCCGTTTTGTCGTAGTTACGGGGAAAGGTGGCGTTGGCCGGAGTACCGCCGCGGTGACCCTCGCCCTGGCCGCCGGGAAAGCGGGAAAGCGCACTTGCGTCGTTGAATTGTACGGCAATCGCCGCATCGCCCAGTGGTTCGGGCTGGGAGACCGCTCCTATAAAGCTTGCTCGATAGCTCCGAATGTCGACACCATGTCATTGACAGCCATGGACGCCATGGATGACTTCGGGCAACGAAAGCTCAAATTGGACGCCCTGGTTCGCATGGTGCTGAACAGCAGGGTGACGCACGCCTTTGTGGATGCTATCCCCGGACTCCACGACTTGGTACAACTCGGGAAGCTAGAAAATATGCTTCTGGAGCCACTTCCAGGCGACGCTCACTATGACTTAGTGATCGTCGACGCGCCCGCTACCGGACACGGCTTGACCCTCCTCGCCGCCCCACAAGCCATGTCCGAACTCACGAAAATCGGGCCGTTCCACGAGCTCGCGTCGATCATCGCTCGCCTGCTGGACGACCCCAAAAAATCCGCGGTCGTCCTCGTCACCTTGCCGGAAGAGCTTCCCGTCAACGAAGGGATCGAGCTCGCCCTCGGCCTCGGCGACAACCAAAAGCTCCTTCATTCCGTCATCATGAACCAGGCCCGGCCACCTTCGCTGCCCCCCGTGCCCGCATGGGATCACATCCACGCCCTGTTATCCACGGCGCCTGACCCCGATCTTCGCGAACTACTTCGAGTCGCGGAGCCCTTTTGGCGGCGCCAGCTGTCGCAGGAACAAGCCTTGCATCGCCTAAAAACACTTGCGGAACTCCTCAACCGACAGATACCCATAGCACAACTTCCGAAGGTTGAACACGGCGAATTAAGCCCTGACGACCTACACATTCTCGCCGAGCAGCTCCTGCCGCAGGTGACCACATGACCCAAGTCATCGTGTGTTGCGGCGCCGGCGGCACAGGAAAAACCACTACCGCCGCGGCGATCGGCGTAAAGCTCGCCATTCAAGGGCAGAGGGTCGCGGTGCTCACCATCGATCCCGCCAAACGGCTCGCCGACGCCCTCGGACTCGGGAGCCTCGACAATGACCCTAAGTCCGTCAGTCTCACCGAATTGAATGCCCGCGGCACACTGCACGCCCTCATGCTGGACCGAAAAGCGACATTTGACGCCATGGTCATCGCCCACTCGCCGAATCCTGACGTTGCAGAGAGGCTTCTGGCCAATGCGTATTACCAGGCCGTCTCCACCCGTCTCACCGGCCTCCACGAATACATGGCCACCGAAAAGCTACAACAATTGGTCGAGTCGGGCCTGTGGGACGTGGTCGTGCTGGACACCCCGCCCACCCAACATGCCATCGATTTCTTTCATGCTCCCGAGCGCGTAGGGCGCTTGTTCGAACACGGGGTGCTCGCCACCCTGATGACCCCCGCCCGAGGCCTTGTAGGGGTCGCCACGCGTCGCGCAGTGGGTCTTTTGGAGCGACTGGCAGGCGAGTCGGTCCTGCACGACATCGCGGAGTTCTTTCGGCTGATCTCCGGCCTTTCGGAGATAATCCGCAGCCGAAACATGCAGGTCCACGCCCTTCTTCGCTCGGATCGCACACGATTTTACCAGGTCACTGCACCGGCGTTGGACGCATGCGAGGAAGTAGAAGGCTTTGCAAGCCTGCTTCGCGAGCAAGGAATGCGTCTGGAGGGCCTGCTCGTCAACCGGGTCACCCCGGTCCCTCAATTTACCGCCCCCTTGGTGCGGGAGCGTCTGCCCGAGGCTCCTTTGGGAGTTCCCGACGAAGAATGGGACACCATGGCGAATGCGCTGCTCGCGTTGATTCCCCGCGCCGAAGCGCGCGCACAGCAACATGAACGGGCGATCGTCGCTTTGAAGCGCTCCGCTCACACCGAAGTCTGGAAACTTCCCGAGCTTCCCGCTGGGGTTCGCACCATCGATACGTTGGCAGGCTTAGGGCCTCACCTTCCCCCGCTCCTGTAGCCGCCTACTCCGAAAAACTCGCTTCGGAAATACACAAATCGTTGAACTCTTTTCCCTTGGCCACACCGCTGAAGGTCACTTTCACCTTAGACGTCGAGTGGGCGGGGAAGGAAATCGTCTGACTCATCATCGAGTTCTTTACAGCCACAACTTCGGATGAACCATCAGAAAACGCGAGAGTGGCCTGGGTCGCGCGATTGGCTTTCATCCAAAACGGCATGGAGGTGGCGATGCCGTTGATCAGCGTCAACTTGGACACGGATTGGGTCGATGCCAGCTGGAACTCCAGCCATTCGCCCGTGCCGTCACCCGCCTTGTTGCCCTCGCACCACATCGAATCGTTGATCCCATCGGAAGTGTTGAGCGGATCGTAGTTTCCATCGGCATCCGCTGGAAGCGTCGACGAGCTGGTGATCGCCCGAACCGCGGCCTGAGTGTCCGGGGAAGCGTCAAAAAACTGAACCTCGGAGATCGCCGTGTCTAGCCATGTAGTGCCATCATGCACTGCTCGAACCTTAATTTTCACGCTCGACGTCTTCCGAGGACTTGAAAGCACAAACTCCTGAGGCTTCATCTCATTCTTTAGTTCAAAGGTATCTTTTGAACCATCCGAGTACTCAAACTCGATCTGCTTTGGACGATTGGCGCGTTTCCAGTAGTCGGAGGAATACCATAGACCACCCCAGACTTTCACCTTCTGCAGTGATTTTTCGCCACCAAAATCCGCCGTAATCCACGATCCGAGCCCACTTCCGCTGTCGCCTTCCACCCAGGCGGTGGACACCTTGCCGTCGCCGATCCGATCGGCCGCGTAGCTGATGCCGCCTTCATCCGGGTAATTGGAAGAAGCCGCCACCGAAGTGGGAACCAGCTTCGCCGCCATCGCACTACCAGAAAACAGGCAAAGCACCGAGACTACTGCAAACGAAAGCCGCATGTATCCCCTCACGATCGAAGTCCCATCTTGGAGGCCACTCGAACCCGCTGTCAACGGACCTCGCGATGGCACCGCAACACCCCAGGAGCGCCCCCGCTTCCCGCTCCCGTCAAAAAGAAGCCACGAGGGAAACCCGCGCGCCCTCAAAGCCCGGAAGCAGTCGGCACTGGCCACCCGAGCACCGAATCCCTGCCTTGTACGAGCCATAAAAGGCTTTGATGGTCATCGCCGAGAGGGGTTTCACCTGAAACTCCACCGCTGCATACAGGTCTTCGCCGACATTTCCGGTGGAGTCGACCAGCGGATTGGAAGAATAGTCTAAGAAACCCGTCAATGCGAGCATAGAGCCCTTCTGCAGCGATACCGCGGACTCCACTTCAAAATAATCGGTCTGCTGAAAGGGGTTGTTCCCCCAATGAAACTGCTCGATGTTCAAAGCGACATCGCCGTGAAAATCCTTGAATAAGGGGTACTTGAAGTCCACATCGGCGTGGATTTGGCGATCCGCTCCCCCAGCAGTTCCTGCGCGATCGTCGACTCGAACGCCACCATTCGCGATCAGGGTCAGATGTTCGCCCACGGACTCCACCCCCACCATCGGGTGGAAAATGGTCTCTGGAACCTTGTTAAAGTGGCCGCCGTCCAAATCGTTGTCCCGGAAAATGCCGACCGAAGCGTACGGAACCAGCGTTTGAGGAATGGCGGTCCAATCCATCCGCAGGCGCGCCCCCACGATGTCGTTGCTTCCAAGGGCGGAAGAAGAGTCCTCGGTCACCACCCGTTCGTATTCCAAGGTCGGCGCCACCGCCATCTTGTACAGCTCGGGACCTGTCGCCGCATTGATCCGTTCCGAATCCTTGTATCGCTTAACCTCAAACAACCAGGTCGTCGGCCCAACGTAGGCCGACGTGGAACCGTACAGAGCGTATCCAAGCTTCGGATCTTCTCCTCCGAACGGTACTGTGCTCGTGTATCCCATGATGTCGGCTTCCACGTAGGCATCGACCACTCCACCGAGACCCACCGCTTCCACGGTTCCACCGCCAACGATCGCGTCTGAGACGCTCGGTTCGGAGAGCGAGGCCAAACCTTCGGTCTGCACGAAATCATAAATGACCCCATGAACGCCCGCATTGATCGGCCCTAGCCCAAACCGCTCCACGCGTACGCCGGCGATACCGTGCCGTACGTCAGGCCGAAGACCCACATTGGGGTTGTCCTGGTACACCTGTTGCCGGTTCGCTTGGCCCATCACCGCAGTGACATCCCAAAGACCCGGACGAAAAACCGCTTTAATACCAGAGATCGACGTATCGATGTCGATGTCGACATTGCGGTTCAGGTTGAGCGCGATTCCGCGTCCAAACGCCGCATAGCTATCGCCGAACGCGAGGGAAAACTCCGAACCTTCGACACTGTACTTCCACTTCTCCGGATTGATGTACCAGTCTCCAGGATAGTCAGGTTTCAAACTGGGAGTGGTAAGATCGCGCTCGATTTGAAGTTCCTCATCGAGGTAGTAGCGGTTCGCAAACAGCGCCACCTCATCGATCTGCATCGAAACCGAGTGGGTCAGCGGGCCGCTGGCGCGTTTTACTCCGCTGCGAAAGCTCAAATCGAGCGTCACGCGGTTGACCTGTTCGACATAGTCCAACACGCGCGAATCGGGGAAATCCGGAAGCCGATCGTCGAGTCGCCAGTAGCGAAGTTCAAAATCCTCGGTGCCTGAAAAAACGACCTTTTCCTTCGGGGTTTCCGATGCAGGTTCGGACGCCAACGCCCATGCGGTCAACCAAAGCGCCACCAACGGACACCCCCGAGCCCCTTTTAGCAGACCCCGGTGCGGCCGGTAAAGCGACGGCCTTCGCTAGTGAGGGAGGAGCGCCTCAATCTCCGCCCGCAACGCGACCTCATCCCCAGGATTGTAGCCGGAATGTTCCGCCACGATGTTCTGGTTGGCGTCGATCACCACCAAAAAAGGCAGTGTCTTTGAAGGATTGTAGGTGCCGGTGACGGTCGACTCCTTGTCCAACAACACAGGGAAGGTGTAGCCCGACTTCTTAATGTACGGCTTCACTTGGGCAGAATTTCGAGCATCATCGGATGAAATCGAAAGCACCACCAAACCCCGGGCGCCCAGCTCCTTGTACATCTTGTGCAGGTGCGGCATTTCCACCTTACAGGGCCCGCACCATGTCGCCCAAAATTGCAGTACAACCACCTTTCCGGCGTACTGCGAAAGCTTGACCTCTTGGCCATCGATGTTCCGCAACGTAAAGTCTTTGGCCGTGCCCGCCCAAGCCTGCGTCGCAAAAAGTAGAGAGAAGCCTACAAATAACGATCGCCACGTCGAGACCATGGGTGCCTCCGCCGCTTGGACGTTTCGTTCGTCCAAACATTCACTCAAAAACAGCCTATCGCGACAATGGCCGTCTGTGTTAGCAACCCCCCATGACCGCTCGCATTCTGATCGTCGACGACGAACCC
>SYKL01000013.1 GCA_005797785.1 Pseudomonadota bacterium
CTTCATCGTCTTCATCGGCAACGGCCTGCGGTTTTTTGGCTGCGGGGGGTGGAGCCGCTTTGATCTGCCCGGATTCGGCTTTGTCCCATATCTGCTGGAAGTAATTCTCGACTTCCTTGATTTCATTGAGCGGGATCCACTCGGCGCCGTCGTAGGAGAGCTGATCGGTCGTATCAATCTGACGATCGGCGATCGCCTGACGAATGGCACCCAAGGAGGAAAATTCATAGGTCATGCCGATCGGCTTTCGCACTCGCCAGCGGATGCCCCAGCGGGTGAAATCCAGCCGCGCAACGTCAGACGCGGGCGCTTCCGAGCCCTTGGTGACCACGAACTTGTGCGAGCACTTCGGACAGGTGATCTTCGCACCGCGGCCTTGTATCTTGCTTTCGTCGATCTTGTATTTCGCCGAGCACTCTGGACAGGTGACGTTCATGGTGCCTTGCCGCTGCAGGTGAGGGCCCTACGCTAGCACAGGCGAAGCGCCGGCGGGATTGCCTAAGGCATCAATCGCGGATGAGTTGCAGGCCGTCCGCGCGAACGGTCATCGGAAGCCGCTGACCATCAAAGGAGACCAATACGTCGCGCACATTCGATCGCGCCCGCACCGTGCCGACGCCAAACCGATGGTGCAACACGCGCACGCCTGTGCGGATCTGCGATGGATCCTCGATTTCGATGACGGTATACGACTCTGGTCGGGGAGCCTCGACGGGTTTGGGGCGATTTCGCTCGACAAACACTCTCAGGCGCTCGCGGCCGTCCTCGCCCATACGCGGAATCTCGTCGTCGGGAACGAGCTCCTCGGGTTCACCGCGCGGAAGATCGCCCTCGCAGACTTCGATGGGGATCCCGAACAAAAACCGCGAGGGGTTTGCGGGTTTGGGTGCCATTGCCCCAAAACCGTCCGAACGCAGCCCGCCAAAAATGGTCTGGCTGCGGGTGATCACCAAGCGCTTTTTTGCCCGTGTAAACGCAACATAGGCGAGCCGCCGCTCTTCTTCTACCTCATGAACCGTGTCCATCGAGCGGGTGTGGGGGAATTGCCCCTCCATCATGTGAACAACAAATACAACGGGATATTCCAGGCCTTTAGAGTTGTGAACGGTCATCAGAGTGACCTCACCGCCGTCGGGAATGTCTTCGTCCTGGCCGCGAAGGGCGACGGCATCCAGCCACGATCGCAGGCGCTCCATAGGGGAAATGGCTTCCGGAGGGGGTTCGTACGTAGCCGTATCCCGTACTAATTCGTCAAGATTCTCCAACCGCCCTCGGGCCTCGGGCGTATTCTCTGCCTCCAACATGGCGCGGTAACCGGTGCGCTCAAGCACTCTTTGCACCAAGAACGGAGGCTCTTCGGTCTTCGCGGCGGTCGAAAACTCTTCGATCAACGAGAGGAAATTTCCGATCGCCTTTCCTGCGGCGGTGGCGTTCACCTTCCCGGCGGAAGCCGAAAGTAGAGGCTCTCCGCGGGAAATGGATTCGTCGCGCAAACCTTGGAGGGCCTTCGGCCCGATCCCTCGGGAGGGGACATTGACGACCCGGAGAAAAGCGGCGTCATCCGCCGGATTAACGACCAACCGCAGGTAAGAGAGCACATCGCGAATTTCGCGGTGTTCATAGAATTTTCGGCCGCCGACGATCTTGTACGGAAGCCTTAAATCCCGGAGCGCTGCCTCGAACACGCGGGAGGTAGCGTTGGTCCGGTAAATGACGGCCATCTCTCCATAGTCGTATCCGGATCGGTGCAATTTTGTGATCGCTCTGGCTACCCGTTCGGCCTCTTCCTTCGGGTTGGAGCAAACGATGAAGGTGACTTTTTCACCGACATCGCCGTTGGTCCAGAGCTCCTTCTCCATGCGGCCGGTGTTCACTTTGACCACAGCGTTAGCGATCGCAAGGATATTTTTGGTGCAACGGTAGTTTTGCTCAAGGCGGATGATGCTCGCCTCGGGGAAGTCTTCTTTGAATCCCAGGATGTTGGAGATGTCGGCGCCGCGGAAGCCGTAGATCGATTGGTCGTCGTCGCCGACCACCGCCAGATTGCGTCGTTTGGCCGAGAGCAATTTCAGAAGGGTGTACTGAGCTTTGTTGGTGTCCTGGTATTCGTCAACCAAAAGATAATGGAATTTGTTTTGCCACTTTTCCAGAATCTCCGGCTGGGTCGAGAACAACAGAATGGTGAGTCGGATGAGGTCGTTGAAGTCCACCGCGTCCGCCGCTTTGAGGCGGTCGGAATATTCCCGCCAGATGCGAACCAAGGGATCATTGAGGTGGGAACGCCGTTGTTGGACGAGCTCGTCGGCTGATCCGGCGAGGCGGTTTTTGTGGTGGTCGATCTGAGAGAGCAGATCTTTGGCGACGACCCGTTCGGGGTCATATCCCAATTGAGCAATGATTTCCTTGATGATTCGAAGCTGGTCGTCGTTATCGTAGATCGCAAACCGCTGGGTCCAACCGAGAGGTTCGATGTCTTGGCGCAGGATGCGCGCGCAGGAACTGTGAAAGGTTGAGATCCAAACCTTCTTTCCCGCTTCTCCGCAGAAGTTGATCACCCGCTCTTTCATTTCATGGGCGGCTTTGTTCGTAAAGGTCACCGCGAACAGGTTCTCGGCGGAAATTCCGTTTTGAAGCATCCAGGCGATGCGGGCGGTGAGCACGCCGGTTTTTCCAGAGCCAGCTCCCGCGAGAATGAGCAGCGAACCGTCGATCTGGGTAGCCGCCCGGTGTTGTTCGGGGTTGAGCCGCGCAAGATATGACGGTTGGTCGGTCACTTTTGCTCCTTGAGGGCCCGATTTCGAGCGTTGAGGGCGGCGCCTCGCCCCGGCATGATGCGTTGATCGCTTCTTTCCACGGCCAACGCATCTTCGGGAACCTCCCGGGTGATCACCGATCCGGCGCCGACGATGGCGCCTCGGCCGACGGTCACCGGCGCCACAAATGAACTATTGGAGCCGATGAACGCCCGTTCGCC
>SYKL01000014.1 GCA_005797785.1 Pseudomonadota bacterium
GTTGACTGGATAGGTTTGACCATGCGAATCCTGAAGCGGTCTCAATATTCCCGCTCGCCGGATCAAAAAACGACACCCGGCCGCTGCTCGATTGATGGGTGATGTAGAACCCCCCTTCCTCGAGACTGCCGATACTGAGGGGATTGTCTGGGAGTTGTATTTCTTCCAGGCCGCCCTCGGTGAGGTTCATCGATAGCAGCGAGCTTTCGCTGGATTGCAGCACGAGCAGGTGGGTTGCTCCGTCTGCAGTGGAAAAAGCGGCATCCTGACTTGCGGAAGGAAGCAGGTAGGGAGCGGGATTGTCTAACGTCTCCAAGTTGAGGATCTCCATTCCTGGAGCGCCACCCACCTCGGTGAAGGCTACCGCACGGTCCGCTGTGGGTGAGGTTTGAAGCCGAACCAAGCCTCCCTGCAGGTGAAACTCGTGTGAGTCCTGTTCGGACGGTGAGAACCAGACAACGTCGGTGCTTCCTGGACGACTCAACAAGGCGAAGTCGGCCAGCAGGTCAATGTGGGTTGCGGGTTCATCGAGAAGGGTGGATTCCAAGTCAAAAACATCGTGGTCAAGCAGGTCCACCACCGCGCTGTTGCTGTAGACGATCAACGTGCGATCCGAGAGCGGATCGACCACCATGTCGGCCGGCACCGCTGGGAGCGACACGAGATTCACCGAAGGGTTTTCCAGGTCGAGGATGTAGAGATCGGCCTGCCCTTGGACCGTGATCAGCGCGTGGCTGCCATCGGGCGTAAGCGCAACCCGCGAGGGGACCAAAGTGTTGTCGGCGTCGAGGGTCAGACTGAATGAAACGTCTTTGGTGGGCGGGTTGCTTCCAATGTCGAGCACGGTGACGCGGTTTTGGGAGAGCACCACCGCTCTGGTCCCGTCATCGGTAAAAAGTACTTCACTCGCTCCATAACCAACGTCCAATGAAAAGATGGCGCCGCTTTCAAGGTCGATCACCGCCGCGGCGGCCAGGTTTACGATGGAGTCATCCGGAATTTCATCGACCGAACTGAGCCAAGCCACGGCGGTATCGCCGGTCGGACTGAACGCCAGGTGTGCGTAAGGGGAGTCGAATTCAAAGGAGTCGCCGGCTTGTTCGCCGTGAACAACGGTGAATCCTCGATCGATCTGGAGGTACTCGGATGGACAGTCCGATGCGTACACCAATTCCCCGTCGATCTCGTCCTCTGGTGCGGTACAACGGTATTTTTCTGTGAGAGCTGCCACATGGTTGGTGCGGGTGGAGGCCACCAATTGAGTGGCGTATCCTGCCGTCTCCACCGACGTCGGGGTGGTTCCGGTCAGAGAAACAACACCGCCAGAAGCGGGAAGGTGCAGTAAAACCGCATCTTCACGCGCGACGGCGCTCGTCGGATCCCATGTGGCCCCGGACAGGGTGACATCGCCCCCTTTGGGGAGGTGACCCCAACCGCAGCCCACAAAACTAAGGGTCAACCATGCTTTTGGGTTCATGGTTAGTCCTCGATCGCTGAGTTGAGTTCGAAACCGGTAACAGTGGCGAGTTCCCCGTTGTCCGGGTCGTAGAAGCTGATTCGACCCAAGTCGTGTGCCTGACTCACCCATGCGGGCGGTTCATCCTCATCTTCGGTCTCAGGATCGGCCAACGCACCAACGAACACCGGATCGCTCTTGATCGGAATTTCGTCGACCAACAACGTGCCGTAGTTGATGGCTTCTAGGTAGCGTTCGCCCTCCATAATGAAGTAGCCGTACCGTCCGTTGCTGCTGTTCGCGAAACCGATGGGCTCCGCCGGCAGGCGAATCGGATTTTGTCGGAAGTCATCAAAATCGATGAGGGTTAACGCCCACTCACCGTAGAACGGAGAGTTGGTATCGGCGCCTGCCGCGTCGGAATGGGTATGGAACAAAATGAGCGAGTCGCCCGTGGGAGAAATGGCGGCGGAAGCGACGGGTTTAACCACCGACCTCAGCGTGACACTGTTGTCGCTTAGGTCCCAAGTGGCGATGCGATCGGTGAGAGTGGCGGTGGTATACACGATCGCGCGTTGCCCTGTGGGGTCGAATTGAACCGATCCGAGGCCTTGATCGGCCGGTAGTGGTATCACCACTGGCGAGGCGAACGGATTGGGAACGTCCAAGATCCACAGCTCTTCCGAGCCACGGGAGACGACCACCGCGCTCGCACCGTCGGGTGAAAGGTCGATATCGGTTGGGTTCTGGCCAACGTCGATTGGCGTCACGACCTCGGTGGCGAGGTCGACCACCAAGATTTCTTCGACGCCAAACTGCCGTACGAATGCGTACGTTCCTTCCTCGGCGACGGCGACCTCCTCCGCGACGGGAGGATCGACCAATTCTTCCGTTAGGTGAATCAGATTCGGGGAGAGCTCCTCGGCGAGTAGATCGACCAGACCGAGGGAGGTGTCGGTGACCACGACGGCGAGTGAACTATCAGGAGTAAACTGAACTTCGTGCGGATTGTAGTCGACCGCCATCGGAAAGTGTTCGGCGGTGGACAAACGAATGAAGCTCACTTCGTTGTACGATTGAACGCCCTCAGCAGGAGGGTCGTCGTCGTCCTCGGAAGCGATATCGTGCCATAAAGCCACCCAATCACCGTCGGGCGACATCACCATCTGGTTGAGCTCGTCCCGAACGGGAACCTCGACGGTTTGCAGTGTTTCCGCATCGATGATCGAAACCGAGTCGTTGCCGCGGTTGAACACCGCGACCCGGGTGCCGCTGGGGTCGGCTTTTACGATTTGAGGGTCGTTTCCAACCGGCGTGGTGACCACCGCGAGAGTGGCGGCGGTGACGCGGGTAACGGTATCGCGTTCAGGATTTGCGATAAAGATGTAGGTCGGGGTTTCCGCCGGTTCCAAAATGGGCGGACCGTCCTCCTGTTCCGAGACGTCCTCGTCGTCGGGATCGCTGTTGTCATCGTCCTCGCCGGCATAATCGGTCGGCTCCTCACCGCTGAAGAGGGCGTCCGCGCCATACGAAGAGCAACCGAACAACGCCAGAAATGGAATGGTCCTATAATACGGCATGTATGCTCCTGTGCCAGTCGACGCACAAATCGTGCCAACCGGAAGATCGGCGTTTGGTCGTAGTTGGAAAGCGAGCGGCCTCTCGAACCGCGACATTTCTGTCGCAGTAACAAAAACGCCCCGGTGGTGTGAACCCCGGGGCGAA
>SYKL01000106.1 GCA_005797785.1 Pseudomonadota bacterium
ATACTCCGGTCGTTGGCTCAAAAGAGGAGGTTTCACCGGATCTGTACAGTTTTCTGGCCCGGCGCAGGCGTTGGGCGCATGGGCACACTGAAGCGTTCCTGACCGAGGTAAAACGACTGTTTTCGGTTCGCCTGGGACTGCGCCAACGCCTCCAATTCCTGTTTCACGGTGCGCACTACCTGCTCGTCGTGCCGGTATTTTTCGCGCAAGCGTGGGTTGCCCTTTCACTTTGGCCCCGCCTGACGCCGCCGTCCCAACTCGCGGCGATCGTGCTCGGCGCTTTTCTCGCGTATGGCCTCGTGCGAACGCAGAAGCTGACACGTTGGTGGCCGACTTTTTCGTTGTTCGTGGGGATCACGGCATGGCTGTTTCCAGCGATGGTGATCCTGTTCAACGCATTGATGGCTTTGTTGCTGGCGGATCCACAGCGGTTGTCGCTCCCCGGACCGTGGCCGATTTCGGCGCTGGGGTTGATCGGGTTCTTGGCGCCGCTGTTGATTCTGTTGGCGGCGATGGCAGGTTTTCGTCAGTTGGGGTGGGGCAGCGGCATGGCCGTGATCGCCAGCTACCCGGTCGCGTTTTATATGGATGTATCGGGCGTTCTCATTGGGTTGCTGGACTATGTCCAAAAACGGCGCACCTGGCTCGCGGTCGCACGATCGCCCACCAGCCCGGATTCTCCGCCACGAACGGGACTTCGCGAGGGGTGGAGCTTGTGGGGATGGTTTGCAGCCGCGCGGAATTCGCTGCGATCGGATAGGTCGAATCCGATGAAACCCTCCCGTTGGCTTCCACCGCTGTTCGTGATCGCCGTGGTTTCGGTCGGCGCCATCGCGGCGTTGCCCGAGCGGAAGATCCCGTTGGCGGCGAGGGACTGCCAAGTTCTTGAGGCGGACGGCCATCCGTGGATTGTGCCGGCGGCCAAGCTGGCCGGCTATTGTGGGCCAGCGACCGAGGGTGGAGCGGGTACTCGGACCGGCTCGTTTTCTCTCCAACGAAACGACACTTTTGCCAGCGTAGATACCGCCTATTGGGATCGCCTGGACGATACCTTCTTTTGCAACCAAGCGATGTTCACCCCCGACAATGTGGTGCTTCGCGACGATGGTGGCCTGAAATTCCGACTGCTGGAGGAAGCGCGCGGCGATCGCGCGTTTACGTCGGGCTCGATTGCCACCAAGAAGAGCCCTGATGCGAAATTCCTGTACGGCCGCTTCGAAGTGGAGATGAAGCCTGCAAAGGTTTCGGGCACTTTGACCGCGTTCTTCCTGTACCGTTTCGATCCCTGGCAGGAGATCGATCTCGAGTTTTTGGGCAAGGACACCACCAAGGTGATGGTCAACGTCTTTTACAATCCGGGTGAAGAGGGGGATCTGTACAATTATGGGTTTCGCGGTACGCCCGTGCTCGTGGATCTCGGCTTCGATGCGGCGGAAGCGTTTCATACCTATGCGATCGAGTGGGACCCCAACGAGATCCGCTGGTTTGTGGACGACGTCCTGATTCACGCGCGTCCCTCGGGCAAACCCACCCCTGTTCCTCATCTTCCGATGCGTTTTCATCTGAACACCTGGCCGATCTGCAGCGAAGAGCTTGCCGGACCGATGGATAAAACGGCACTTCCCGCTGAAACCGAGATCAAACAGGTGTCGATCTATTCTTGGGCGCCGCCCCTAGAGCAGCGGCTGTTTGGAAAGGAAGAAAGCTCGGATTGGCGCAGCGGCGCTCAGTGGATGCAGTGACTACTGCAGTCCGCTTCGCCACCGGATCGACGGTTCTCCGACGATTCCTGCGCCGAGGGGCAAGACATGGGCACTGAACGTTGACGTGCTGGCTTCGTCGTTCCAAGAGTGAATTCGCCGGCCACCGGCCGACGCGGTGAAGGAAACGCCGCCCGACAAACGACCTTCCCAGCGCCGTCCCACCATGAACTCCGAGGCCATCGCATCGGTACGGATGTCCATAAAGGGTGTTCCTTCGAGGATTAGGTTGCCGGTGGGGAGGCCGAGGGCGGCAGCTGCATCCGGTGAGAGGGCGATGGAGCGAATCACCGGCGCCCCGCCGATGTCGTATTGGTCCGGCACATCGTATCCGCTGATTCTGCTCTTGTTTTCACCCTCACCTTCGAAAACGGCGTCGCCGTTCCGGTCTTGAAGCGCGTCCCAACGGTGAAGTGCGGTCTCAAACTCAACCGCCCACTCGGCAGCCCAGGCGGTCCGAAGGGAGTTAATTTCGGCCTGCACAGCGGGATCGGTTTCCAAGAACGCATGTTCGGTCGCGTGGCGGCCACTGAGCGCTTCGTTGAGCGCTGTCCAGGCGAGATCCTTGTAGTCGTCCGACCAGATCCCTTCCAACTGCTCGTACAGGTTGGTGTCCCAAACTCGAAGTTTGGCTTTTGGTGGCATGTCGAGGAATAAGTCGAGACATCGCCCCGGATCGGGCCTCCCCGATGCAAGCTCCTGTTGAATGAGGTCGTATCGGGTGGCGGAGACGGCCGGGTGTTCCGAGTTGTCGGGCGTTGTCGTGGCCGTTTGCGGCGCTGCGGATGCGCTGGGTGTTTCCGATGTTTCTGGTGCGGCGGCCCGTTTCAATGACGTTCCCATGCATACTCCCTGCGCAAGGTCGAGAGCATTGTATCGGCTAGGAAGCGGGGAAAGGCGTTGCGATTTGTAGCAGAGTTTTTTTCGGAGTTGAGACGAATTGGGACACACAGTGGCCGATCCGTCGTCCATATTGGGGGCCATGTTCTGGAGCCTCTATGCGAAGCGGAGATATTGTTACTTCCAACGCCTTTCCGGAAGAGCTTTCCGTTCCGGTGCTTCCCATTCGCAATTCGGTCGTGTTTCCGGTGCCGATCGATACGCCACTTCGGGTGATCCGGAAAAATCTGCGTTCCACGATGGATGTGGTCAAGGACAGTGAACGACGTTGGTTTGTCGCCCTGGCGCAACGGGATCCGAAATTGGAAAATCCGGGGCCGGCCGACCTTTATTCGGTGGGCTCGCTGATGTGCATGATGGATTGCACGACCACCGTTGGCCAGCACGATGTCGAAATGTTCGGGTTGTCCCGGGTGAAAGTGACCGAGTGGCTGCACCGTTCCGGCGTGATGGTGGCGAAGGTGCGACTGATTCCGGCGCTGGGTGTGAACCGTCCGGTGCTGATGTCCACCCTTCGGGCCGCCGCATTGAACCATTTGGGTGATATTTCCGAGGAGTTTACTGAGCTGGTGGAGGAGTGTGGCAACCTGGGGATGCTCTCCGATTTGGTCGCGACCAACCTTCCTTCTCCCGTGGAGATTCGGCAGAGCGTCTTGGAGATCGAGGAGCCCGAATTGCGAGCGAGGGTGCTCCTCCGGTTGCTTGGTGGTCATTTGGAGCCCGAGGTCTCCCATTGACCGAGGTGAAAGGCCGTCTATCCCTCTATACGGAGCAGGGGTGGGAGGCCCATTTTGAGCTGACGTTGGAAGAGGACGGAAAAGAGGGCAGGGACGGGCAACATGTGTTGAGCCCTGGCGAGCACTTGATCGTACTGTCGGAGGAGGGCCAGGTGTTGTTTGACGGGCCGCTTCCGGTATGGCTTCCACAGCCATTTCTCTGGATTTTTTACCGAGAACCTAGGCTTCCGGCGGGGTTTTGGATGTGGTTTGAGCGGCGGTTGCCGGCGGTGCTTCGAGTCAAGTAGTAAACTGGTTGACGAGTGACTCCGCGAGCGCGAAAGGGGCCAGGGTTGCCGCTTCTCCTTTCGGGGGCCCGCTGCGGGCCGCCACCCCGGATCGACATCCGGTGGGGCACGGTTATGAGCGAACGGCGGCTTTGCTCGTGAAGGACGCCTTGGAGTTGACGATGGTGCGCTGGATTTGGTTTTTGACCGGGTGTGGTGGCGTGCTGACTCCGGAAACCGAGGTGGCAGCGGACGAACCTGCGAATCCTCCTCCGTACACCACCAACGGTGAGCCGGGGCCTGAGTTTCAGGACGTCTACGGGGAGAGAGTGACGCTGACAGGCCGCTATTTGGTGGAGCAAGGAGCCGGGGACTTTCGTGCGCCCCAAGTGGCCACCCTCCAGGCCGACGACGGGCGTACGTTCATCACGTCGTATTCCGCCGATCCAAAGTACTATCCGCTCGTGGACCTCAAGGTGGTGGTCACCGGGCGCCCCTACGAGCCCTCGATGATGAAACGAAGCATGTACGGCCATCATTTTGAGATCGAATCGATGGGTTTGGCCGCTGGCGAAACCCCCCACCCGACGGACAAACCTTATCGTCCACCGGTATTTCGGTCGATTGAATCGGGTTGGAACGGGCAATGGATCTACCTCTTGGGTAACTGGGACGGTAAGGAATACCGTTCCAATGGGGAGGCCGTGGGCTTTGTTAGCCCCACCTCCCTCGCGGGCGTTGCCTCGGGAGAAGTCACGTTGTTGGTCCACATCCCCGATGTCGGCGCAAAAGAACCACCGCGCGTGGACGCCGTCTGCCCCGGGTTGGATGTGAAGTGCGGCATCAAATAGTAAATTACTTTACTATTTGGGCGGTTGCATGATCGCGGGACTGTGGATCGACGAGTGCGGTAAAGTGGCAAACATCGCCGATCTCGGCGACGGGCGCTTTGCGGTAACGGTGCACCCCGGTCTTACCGAGTCGCCCTTCGGACCGGGAAGTGCCGTCGGCGCCGGCGATCCAACGGTCGACCTTCCGGCTGTTTGGAAGGAAACCTCCCCTTTCGAGCGGCTTCCTGGCTTGCAGGTCGAAGCGGAGGCTCCGTCCGGCCGCCTGTGGTACCTCCATCTGGCCGTTCGCAACGACGATCCGAACGCACACGATGGATTCCTTTGGCGTAAGCCTGATCCCGATGAACCCCGCGAACTCTGGCGCTTGATCCCCGGTACCGGGGCGGGTTTTATCGATGCAGTGTGCTACATGGAGGATGAAGCGGAGATTCCGTGGGCGGAGCCGCGTTCGCCGTTTCGACCGGCGACTCGGGAAGAAGGTCGGGTATATTCGCAGCGTTGGAGCGTACGATGACGGACCGACTTTCGTTGACGGCGCTGGCCGCGTTGGGGTTACTGGGCGCAGGGTGTACGCACGCTTTGGCGGCGGAGCCGGAGCCGGCCGACACCGCCGATACCGAAGACGGGGGGCTGTCGGTTTGCTTGAGCATCATGATCGTCGACGAGCCCGACCAACTCCCTCCGCCGCGGGTGGAGCCCCCTGTCGTGGACGTGACGAACGGGCTGATCTTTGGTGCCGTCGATGCCATGGGAAAACGAAGGTTCAAGGATTAGAATCTCAGTCTTCCTCGGCGTGAACGGTGTCCGGGTCCCACCGGAGAATGTCGCCGGGTGTGCAGTCCAGCTCCCGACAGATCGCATCCAACGTGGAAAACCGGATGGCTTTCGCCTTTCCGGTCTTCAGAATCGACAGGTTTTGGATGGTGATGCCGACCGCTTCGGCGAGATCGCCAAGCTTTCGTTTTCGGCGAGCGAGCATCACATCCAGGTCGACGATGATCGCCATCAGACCACCAGTGCCTGTTCTTCGTTGAGTTTGCGGGCTTCGTCGAGTACCCAGGAAATGAACCAGATCAAACCGGCATAAAAGAACGGTGTAGTTGTGAATGACTGCCCCAACAGCATCGGCACCGCGCTCCAAGCGATGCTGAAAATCGCGATTTGACGTAGATGTCTGCAGTTTCTCTCTGTGAAGAGCTCGCCTTTTGCGAGGTTGCTACAGAGGCGCTCGCACCGGACGGCGGTGAGAATCGCGAAGGCTTGGCTGACCAGCGCGCCTCCGTAGTAGAGAGCCAACATTGCTGCGATGGTCTCTGTGGTTGGCGCAGCCAGAACGTTCCCTTCGTAGCCTAAGAAGCGAACTTGCGCGTGCGGAATGACGCCGACTTGGTCGGTCAGCAGGAAGTACGAAGCCTGCAGCCCCTTGGCAACCACCACGACGGTCATCAGTATGGCAAAAACAACCCAGAACACGGAAAAAAGCTGGAGAAAAGCAGATACTGTTTTGATGCGGGCCACAACAACCTCCTGGACGGTATGTACCCAGTGCCTTCCCGACCTGCAATCATTTTTTATCGTTAAACGATAAAATAAGTCCGAGAAACAATCAATTGTTATCGTTCGATGCCTGTGGTTTTGTGTCTCCTTGCCCTGAGTTGGCGTTCGACGTACACTCAACCGGGGGCGCGCATGGCACAAGATCCTAAAGGCCTTTCGGTCGTGGTGCTCGCCGCCTTGGGGTTGCTCGCCGAGGGGTGCTCCGAATCCTTGGCCACGGAGCCGGACACTGGGGATACGACCGACACCGAAGATTGGCGGCTGACCGTGTGTTTGACCGATATAGAGATTCCGGAAGAGCGACCGGAGCCCAAAAGCAAGCCTAAAAAACATGCGGTGACCCTCGTCAATGGTTTGGTGGCGGGCGCGTTGGACGCCATGGGCAAAAAGCGCGCGACCAGCGAGTAGCGACTGCTCGGGGCGGAGCCCAAGTTCGTTCGGCGCTTTGTTGCTTGCATCGGGGTGAAAGCTCGGGTACGCTGGTTGGGGAGGGGGCGAATGGGACAGGATCCGAAGGGGCTTTCCGTCGCAGTATTGGCCGCATTGGGACTGCTTTCTGCGGACACCGGTTGCACCGCCACCGCCTGTTTGAGCATGGCCCCGGCGGAGACGGACACCGACGACACCGGCGAAACCGGAGATTCCGTAGGTCCCTGCTTGAGCATCGAGCCGGACACTGACACGGATTCGAATGCCGCAGTTCAGTCGACCACCGAGAAGTTACGGGAAAGTGCTGCTCTCCCGAAGGACATTCGCGAAAAACTCTGACTTCGGGCGTCCCGGCGGCATGCCGCCGTCGCCACCTGCGGGGGTTCCGTCGCTCCGAGCTGCGCTCTCCGCGACCAAGCCCCTCCGGCGGCTGACGCGGTATCGCGGGGTGATGATCCGGTCCCCGTGGCGGAGTGCATGGGGGAAGGAAGAGGCGTTGGGTGATGATCAGGTCGCGTTCGTGGCAAGGGGCCTGATCCTCAGGTGCCACCTGATCATCAGGGGTGCCGTCCGTGGAAAGGATCCTTTGTGCGCTCAGATCCTTCGTCGTCCTGTGGGAAAGGGGGTTGCCGATCGCCCACCGGTCGAGTATCGTTGGGGCGGGGCGGGAGTTCGGGGATGGGACGCACAGATTTGGGATTGTCGGCGGCGGTCTTGGCCGCACTCGGATTGCTGTCCGAAGGTTGCACCAAAGCAGGACCCTGTCTGGACATGGTGGTGGAAACCGACGATTCCGACACGCCGAACGACTCCGACAGCTATGTCGGCCCGTGCCTGGAGATGATCGATACGGACACCGGCGACACCGGAGTCGGGCCCTGTCTCGATATGCCGCCCGATACCGACCTTCCACCGGATACCGACCTTCCACCGGATACGGACGTTCCGCCGGACACGGATACCGATGCGGACACCGATCTCGGCCCCTGTTTGGACATGGCGGTCGAAGCCAAAGCGCCGGGACGAGTTCTGTCTTCGGCGGTAAAGGCCACGGTTAGTAAAGTGGTTGACGAGGGGAATCTTCCCGCGGACATTCTCGAAGCGATCCGATCCAAGCGCTGAGCGGTCGTTCACCCGATCGTCCGTGGAGGTCCCTTGGGAATCATCGAACCGGGAATGGATTCGCGTGTTCCACGCTTGGATTTCGAGCTCACTGCGGGCTGCGATCACCGGTGTGCGCACTGCTACAACGTATGGGGCGCTCGCGATGGCGATCCTCAGGCGGGATATGTTCCAAAGAAGCTTCTGAATACGGAGAAGTTGCTGGGTCTGATGACCAAGGCGGTGGAGCAGTCGGGTTGCGAGCACCTGACCATCACGGGCGGTGAACCTCTCCTCAGACGGGACGCCATGGAGGTGATCGGCCATGCTTGCTCGCTGGTGGGCAGTGTTCACCTCATCACTAACGGCAGCCACCTCAGCGCAGAGCGCGCCAAAGAGCTATCAAAGGTGGGTTTACGCTCGGTGCAGTTGACGCTGCTCGCCGGAAACCGCGAATTGCACGATCGCCTGAAGGGCGCGGTGTGCTTCGATGATACGGTTCGCGCGGCCTTTCACGCGGTTCGCGCCGGCCTGACGGTCAGCGTCTGTTATGTGGCGATGGCCGAAAACCAGGGACAGTTCCAGTCGGTCGTCGAAATCTGCGCTTCTTTGGGCGTTCGCGACATCAGCTACAATCGGATGTCGCCGACCGGCGGCGCCGTCCACCATGTGGCGCGGCTGATGCCGACGGTCGAGGGGATCGAAGCCGATTTGGACGTGGCGGAAACCCGCGGCCGCGAATTGGGTGTGCGCGTGGGCACGGCGATGCCGGTCCCGCCATGCTTACTAAGGATCGAGCGTTATACCTGGGTGCGGTTTGGGTTTTGCAGCACGGGTACCTCGTCACCGAACCTGGTGGTCGACGTGCTTGGAAACGTACGTTCGTGCAATCTTTCCGACCAGGTGCTCGGGAATCTTCTGACCCAGGATTGGCCGGAAATCATGGCCCATCCGTACCCGAAGAAATTCCGAAAGGACTTGGCACCCGAATGCGCCGTCTGTCCCTATCGGAACTCTTGCTCCGGAGGCTGTAAAGAGTCGAGTTATGCGGTCTTTGGCGACCGTGCCCATCTTGACCCTTTAGTATACTTGGCGCTGAATCCGCAAGCGCGGGATGAACTCCCGGTTTCGCAG
Source organism: Pseudomonadota bacterium (assembly GCA_005797785.1). Taxonomy (GTDB): domain Bacteria; phylum Myxococcota_A; class UBA796; order UBA796; genus SYKL01. The sequence continues at coordinate 8,736 of SYKL01000106.1, forward strand.
GATGTCACGCCATGAGCCGCACACCGGCCGTATTGCTGATTTCGCCGGGGATCGTTCGCTGGACGGACATGGATTTTGGGTTGCCTCACTTGGTGGCCTTGGGCGGCTGGCTTCGCGAAAAGCTCGGTGTTCGCGTGGAGATCCTGGACCTCAACTATGAGGGCGGCGATCAACAGCGTTTGGCGCGCACTCTCGATGAGCTGGGCCCCTTTGTGTGCATCGGGATCAGCGCCTACAGCAGCTTCGATCTGCTGAGAGTGCACGGTCTTGCCAAGTTCTTGAAGCAACGGTATCCGGACGCCCCCATTGTTGGCGGCGGGTACCACGCGAGCGCCCTTCCTAACGACCTTCTCGGCGAGCAGTCCGCTTTCGATGCGGTGGTGATCGGCGAAGGGGAGCTTCCCTTTCAACGGATTGTTTCGCATCTTCTCGGCGGTGGGACACTCTCGGACCCTCCGGCCGACAGCGTCCGGATCGGACCCAAAATCTGGGGCTCCGAACGCGTCGAAAACATGGACGATCTCCCGCCTTACGCCTGGGATCTCCTCGATCGTTATTGGCCGCGAGCCACCGATCTCGGCCGA
>SYKL01000107.1 GCA_005797785.1 Pseudomonadota bacterium
CGGAAGTTTTGGAGGAGGATCGCACGACGGGGCGCCGGTCGTTGCGGTTTGTACCCGGCCCTGTATTTACCAACCTGCTGCTGGCGGACGAAATCAATCGAACACCGCCGAAAACACAGGCGGCGTTATTGCAGGCGATGCAAGAGAAGGTGGTAACGGCTTCGGGGCAGACTCATAAGTTGGAACGGCCGTTTCTGGTGTTTGCGACTCAAAACCCGATCGAACAGGAGGGCACCTACCCGCTCCCGGAAGCTCAGCAGGATCGGTTCATGTTCTCGATCCCCGTGGGCTATCCGACAACAGAAGAGGAAGAGGAGGTCGTACGCCGGACCACGGTCGGCGAGATGCCGAAGGCGCCAAGGGTGCTGGACATCGAACGGTTGTTGGCCTACCAGGCCATGCTGCGGCGCTTGCCGACCTCGAAGGACGTCGTCAGCTATTGCGTTCGCGTCACCCAAGGGACACGTCCGGATCCTGCGCGTGGAACGCGGGCTTCCAAGTGGTTGCGTTGGGGCGCGGGGCCCAGAGCGAGCCAGTATTTGGCGATTGGGGCCCGTTCTTGGGCGGCACTGCATGGTCACGAGGTGCCCACCATCGACGATGTTCGGGCCGTGGCGACCGCCGTGTTGCGCCATAGGGTGGTTCTGAACTTTGAAGCGGAGGCATCGGGTTTGGACGCGGATGCGATTGTGTCTCAGATTCTTGAGGAAGTTGGGTAGTTTGGACGCGCACGAGCCAACTCAGAGTCCTTGGAACGCGGTGGTGTTGTCCCGGGTTCGCCATTTGCACCTTCGGGCGCGGGTGCTCACCGATGCGTTGATGATGGGAGACCACCGATCCCGTCGGGTGGGGCAGGCAATTGAGTTCGCGGACTACCAGGAATATACGCCTGGAATGGACCTTCGTCACCTGGATTGGCGGGTGATGGGTCGATCGGATCGACTGGTGGTTCGCCGCTTTGAAACTGAAACCGAGCTGCCGACGTCGGTGGTGGTCGACTTGTCCGGGGACATGAGCACCGGGGATCGTGCCGAAGGTGGCTTTCCGTCGTTGGAAGGGAGTAAAGCGGGGTATGCGATTACCCTCGCTGCGACATTGCTGTATTTCCTCCATCGGCACGGCGAGCCGGTGGGACTGGAAGTGATCGCGGGGGAAACGCCATTTCGTACGCTGCCACCGCGGAGCCATCGTAACCACTTGCAACAGGCATTTCTGGCGTTAGCGGCTGCGAAACCGGGTGGTGTGGCCGGGCTTCAAGCGGCCCTGGTTCGTGCCGGAAGTCACACGCGGCGGCGCTCTTGGGTCGCCGTTTTCAGCGACGGTATGGAGGAACCAGCGCATTGGTTGCCCGCTTTGGGGGCGTTCGCCCGTCGGCGGGTCGATCTCTCCTTTGTACACCTTTTCGATGAGCAAGAGCTGTCGCTGGATTATTCCCAGCCCAGTGTGTTTTTCAGTCCCGAGGGCGGCGCGGAACTCGCGGTGGACCCCGCCGCTGCGCGCGCCGAGTTTGCTAAGGTGGTGGCCGAATATGTAGGTGAGGTACGGGATGGCGTGGTTCGCTGGGGCGGACGGTACCTGCGAGCATCGTCCCGGGATCCGCTCGAAGGGGTGCTCAGGAAGCTGATTGTCGGCGGACCGCTTTCGTCGAATGTGACCATGGGCGCGAGGGGTGAGGTTTGAGCCTCTCTTTTTTGGCTCCTCTCGCCGCGGCGCTGTCTGTGCTGCTGGTGTTGCCCGTTCTCGCTCACTTTGCCCGACAAACGCCTAGGGATCGACGCTCTTTTGGCGCGATGATGCTCCTACAACGGGTCGTCAAGCGACTTCGCCGCCGCCGTCGGGTAAAGGACCCTTTTCTGCTGCTACTTCGTCTGTTGGCGGTTGCCGCTGTCATTGCCGCCGTGATGGGACCCGACTGGATTTATTCCGGATCAGCACCGGAATTTGGTGGTTCCGGTCGGGTGGTGATTGTCGTCGATAAGTCGCTTTCAATGGGCCTTGCTGATGGTGGTCGAACGCTGGCTCAGCAGGCGCGGGAGAAAGCAATCGCTGTAGTTGAGGCACTTCCGGCAGAAACCAAGGTGGGTTTGGTGCTTTACGGCGATGAGGCTGAGGTGATCACCCCCACCATGGAGGCGGATCCGGAAAGAGTCCTCGCCGCACTGAAGGACCTGGAAGCCGGCTATGGAGGCTCCAATCTTCGCGGGGCGCTATTGGCCGCTCGACGGCTGTTGGCGGGAGTTCCGGGCGAGGTGTTGGTCTTTACCGATGAAGCAGGGACCGAAATGGTGGCTGCCGCCAAACCGGAGATCCAGCAACTCTTGGAGGGAGACAACACTGTCCTTCCCCAGGTAGTTCATGCGGAACCACCGAGAAATGTTGCGGTCGTTGGTGCTACCTACGGCGAAGGCATGGAGGGAGGCCAAGTGCGGATGACCGTCGCGAACTACGGCACGGCCCCGATCGAAGTCGCATGCGAAGTGACCTTGCCCGATGGTCAGGTGATCCCAGTTTTTGCGGCGGTGGGGGCTCAGGCGGAAGTCGAAAAGGCGGTGACGGTGCCACCCGAGGCGCGCGGCGGAGTCGGCCGGGCTTGGTGCGACGATCCGGATCTTCCTATGGACGATTCCCGCTACTTTCATTTGCCGCGCGTCGGTGCGTCTCGGGTCTTGGTGGTGGACGGCGATCCGGGGGATACGCCCATTCGTTCCGAAGTTTACTTTTTGGAGCGAGCGTTGGCCCCATGGGGTGGGGTTCGTGAAGGTTTGAGGCCAGATGTCACCACTCCCCTGGGACTCTCGAACCTCGATCCTGACACCCATCGCGTGGTGTTTTTGGCCAATCTGGCGGATCCCCGCGCGTTCGGACCCAGACTTACGGAGTTCGTTCGAAAGGGCGGCAACCTCGTGATCTCGCTTGGCGACAATGTCACGGCCGAGCGCTACAATGCGGCGTTGTCGCAGGTTCTTCCAGCCCCTTTTCGAAAAGTGAGGGATCTTGCCGCTCCAGGAGAGCCAGGCGTTCCGTTGACGCTGCCGGACACCGATCACAAGCTATTCAGCGCTTTTTCGAGGGGAGGGCGGTCGAGCTTTTCAAAGGTTCGTGCCCAAAGAGTGATGACCCTCGAACCCTACGATGAAAGTGAAGATGTGCACACCCTGTTGGAGTTTGAAGGAGGAGTTCCGGCCCTGGTGGAGCGCAAAGTGGGCAACGGTCGCGTGTTGATTTGGACAAGCACCTTTGATTTGGGTTGGTCAAATTTGCCGCTTCAGGCGATGTTTATGCCGATGGTTCAGCGTATGGTGTCGTACTTGGGCGGTGAGGCCGGAGGGGGAGGTATCCGAGAAAACGCGTTCGTAGGCGAATTGGCTGCGGTGGCGTTGCCCGATGTCGGCCTAGAACCTCAGGTGATGGGGCCGGACTCGCAGCCGGTTCGTAGCCGGGTCGACGCGGGGAAAGTGCTTTTCATACCGGAAAAGCCCGGAGCTTATACCGTTCAGGTGGAGGGCTCGCCGCCGCTGGCCTCGGTTGCGGTGAACACGCGCATCGAAGAAAGTGACGTTCGTCGTTCAAGTTCCATCGCGGGAGTGGAGCGCGAGATTCGTCCGGACTTGTTTGCCCGCCGCGTGGACCTGTCTCCTTACCTGTATTGGGCCGCGCTGGTCTTTTTTACCGTACAAGCGATGGTCTCGCTTCGAAGGACCGCATGAATTGGACACGTCGGCAAGTGTTGTTGGGGGCGGCCGCGTTGGCCATGGCGCCGCGCGCGGAAGCGTTTGGTTCGTTGAGCGAAATCAACATCGCCGAGCTGGATCTCCAGGGAACAACCTCAAGGTTGGACGCTTGGGAACGTCTGTTGCACGAAGTGCAGCAAACCACCTCGGTAGAAACGAATCCGAAACCGGTGCGCATCGATCCAAAGACCGGCGATCTCTTCAAATACCCTTTTGCGGTATTGACGGGGACGGCTGCGTTTTCGATGCCGGACGACAAGACGTTGGAACAATTGTCTCGGTATTTGTCCTACGGCGGATTTTTGTTTTGTGACGACAGCTCGGGGGCAGACGGAAGCGGCTTTGATCGCTCCGTTCGGAAGCTTGCGGAGGTGTTATTCCCGACGCGTCCTTTGACGCCCATTCCGTCGGACCATTCACTTTACCGCGCCTTTTTCTTGATCTCGCGGCCCGTCGGCCGGATCACCCGGCATGCGTATCTGGAGGGCATTACGGCGGCGGGAATGGACGGCCAAGGCGGGTATTCGCCGCTTATCTATTGCCGCAACGACCTTTCGGGAGCGTTGGATCGGGGCCCGGATGGGCGCCACCGCCAAACCTGTACGCCGGGAGGAGAAACACAAAGAAGGGAGGCGGTAAAGCTAGGAATTAACCTCATTCTCTATTGTCTGACCTCGGACTACAAGAAGGATCAAGCGCACGTCAAAGCCTTGATGGAGTCCCACCGGATGGGCGTGGACTGGGACAGCCCATGACGGCAGACTTTTGGCTGGGTGGCAAACTAGGTCCCATGGGGCATCTGGAGTGGACGGCCCCGTCTTGGTGGGTGTTCGTGGTGGTGGTGCTTGGCTTGTTGATAGGGGCCCTGTCTTTGCTGGGGGAACGTCCTATTTTCGCGAGGCTGGCCGAGGTTGGGGCCATGCTGACCGCCCTCGCGGGAGTGGCGTTTGCGTTGGCACGTCCGATGTGGGTAGAGGAGTCCGGACGCCGAGAACCCGGCAGGATCGCCGTTCTTGTGGACGCGTCTCGCTCGATGTCGGTGCTCGAAAACGGTACCCCGCGGTCGGCAGCCGCCGATACCTTGGCAAACACGCTTGAGAATGCTCAAGTCGACTACTATCAGTTTGGAACCGAGCTTCGGGGGGGGCGCCCCGGAAGCTACGACCTCCCGCACACGGATTTGGAAGGGGCACTGGGCGCTTTGTCAGAGCGAATGGCGGGCGAAACGCTTGCCGGCGTGGTGGTGATCTCTGATGGCATCGATCGAGGGCCGCTACGGCGACGCTATCAGGCCGATGCGCGGCCAGCGGGTCCTCCCGAATTGCCTGGACCTCTCACCGTTTTCCAGGTAGGCGCCGTGGGCGATCTCCGAGACCTTGCCGTGAGAAATGTGGATTCCGGTGGTTATGCCTTTGTGCGCAGCCCATTCACGCTGACAGCGCACATCGAAGGTCAGGGTTACATTGGCCGATCGGTCGCGGTAGAACTCACTCGGGACGGTTCGCCGGTGACCTCCAAGAAGGTGACGATCGGCCCAGAAGGGCGGGCTGAGGTTGCCTTTGATGTGACTCCTTCGGCGCCCGGTCGGTTTACTTACTCGGTCAGCGTCCCGGTTTACGAGGATGATGCCGTTCCTTCGAACAACACCATGCCGGTGGTCGTCCGCGTGGTTCGCGATCGCATTCGCGTGCTGCAGGTTGCGGGCGCGCCGTCCTGGGATGTGAAGTTTCTTCGAAGGTTTTTGAAGGGCGATCCCTCCGTGGACCTGGTCTCGTTCTTTATCTTGCGCACCAACAGCGACGTCGGCGCGGCATACGACGAAGATGAGCTTTCGTTGATTCCTTTCCCGTACGAACAGTTGTTTTCGGAAGACATCACGACCTTTGACTTGGTGATCTTCCAAAACTTCGACTACCGACCGTACTTTACGGGAGCGCGTGGAAACGCCGACGAGTTGCTTGGAAATGTCCGGGATTTTGTGACGAAAGACGGGCACGGGTTTGCCATGCTGGGTGGCGATCGTTCTTTTGATATTGGTGACTACGCCGGAACTCCGATCGCGGAGGTTCTGCCTATCGAATTGGGGGTCGTGGGGAATACGACGGATAAGATTTGCCGGGGGCTATGCACACCGGTGTCGTTTGTGCCTGCACTTACAGCGGAAGGGCGCCGACATCCGTTGACACGGCTCGCGCCAGACCCCGAAGAAAATGACCAGTGGTGGTCGAGGCTGAGCCCGGTGGACGGCGCCAATCTTGCGCGAGGGGTGGCCCCCGGGGCCACGGTATTGCTCGAGCATCCCTCATTAAATGCTGGTTCTGGAAAGATGCCCGTGTTGGCGGTTCGAGAGGTCGGCAAGGGCCGTTCCATGGCGCTCACCATCGACTCCTCCTGGCGGTGGTCGTTCTCGGAGGCGGCAGAAGGCCGTGGAAATCAGGCGTATTTGCGATTCTGGAAGAACGCTTTTCGTTGGTTGGTCGCCGATCCAACCGCTGACCGCGTAACTCTGGAGACGGCGCGAGAAAACTACGCTTTAGGGGAGGATATTCGCCTGGTGGTGCAAGCGCGGGATCCGGGGTTTGCACCGCTGGCGAATGCCAAGGTGGAAGCGGTACTTGAGGGGGAGCCGCCCATTCGCCTGGAGGGCAAGACCGACGCGGACGGTGAAGTTTCTCTGCTTTGGACTGCGGATCGGCGCGGCGCTCAGCGCGCCAAGGTCAAAGTAACCGGCGAAAAAGGCGAGTGGATCGGCAATGCCGAGACCGTTTTTGCGGTGACCACGCGAGACCCCGAACTCGACGATGTGGCGCCGGATGCTCCATTTTTGCAATGGGTAGCCGACAGCGCAGGCGGCCGGTATTACGAGGCCGGCGTTACCGGTCCGCTGTTGTTGGACGAGACGGCGGGGCGCGAGATTCATGAGCGCAAAGAAACTCCGCTTTGGCGAGGTCCGTGGCTTGGGTTATGGATCGGTGTATCGGCCGGGATCGCCTGGATCGTGCGCCGACGCGCCGGCCTGAGGTAAAAAGCGTCGGGAGGTGCGCGTGGACGTCGAGACCGCGGTGGAGCGCCTGGTCGCCTATCTTCCGGACGGGGGCGCGTCGCTGCTCGCTGAAAGTGGCTTTTCGGAAGGTTGGTCGTCTGTTTTGTCGGAAGTGCACCCCGACTGGCTCGCCGTTGATCACGCGGACGAACACCAGCAGGCGGATCTTCTGTTGGTGTATTTGCGCGAGTATTATTCGCAAATTGGCGAGCTGCGGGTGGCGATCGCGATCACCCGCGCACTGGTGAAGAGCCGTTTGGCGGAGTTCGGCGAAGAACACCCAGAATCGTTGGTGGAATTGGGGATGCTGGGGGCGCTTGCGGATCGGGCGGGGCGCGCCGCGGAAGCGACGCAGATGCTGGAGCAGGCGTACAACGGCCTTCGTTCGATCGCCGGTGGCCGGGACCTGCGGTTGGCGGCGGTGGCTTCCAACTTGGGTTTGCACTGCCTGCGCATTGGGCAATATCAACGTGGCGAACAGCTCCTGGAGCAGGCCTTTCGAATCCAGCAAGATCTCGCCCCCGAAACGACGGGTGCGCTTGCGGCACAGATCGGTGAGTTATTGATCCGCCGCCAACGCCCCGAAGAGGCTTTGCCGTACCTCGATGAAGCTTGGCAGCGGTATGTGGACGACTTTGGGGTGAGCGACCGAAGAACGGTAGCGAGAGCGAGAACGCTAGCTGCTACCTTGAATATGCTCGGTCGCGGAGCAGAGTCGATTCCGGTGCTGCGGGTGGTTCTGGATGCAGCGATCGCCGATGGCGACGGGGAGCAGCGAGCAACGGTCTCGTTTCAGCTGGCGAACGCGCTGGAGGCCGCAGGTCAGCGCGAAGAGTCGATTCGCCTGATGAACGAGTGCATTCGATGGACTCGGCAAAATGGCGATCCGCACCCGGATCTGCCCGAACGGCTGAATGTTCTGTCGAACATGGTGCTCAGCCGAAAACGCC
>SYKL01000108.1 GCA_005797785.1 Pseudomonadota bacterium
ACCATCGCCGTCGTTGTCCAGAGCATCGCACTCTTCGACATCCTGCCCGTCGCAAATGCTGTCGCCGTCGGCGTCGGGATTGCCCTCGTCGATCGTTTCATTGCAATTGTCGTCGATGCCGTTGCACAAATCGGTGCGACCGGGGCGCACCGAAGGGTCGCTGTCGTCGCAATCCCCATCTTCCTCGGTCACACCGTCCTGATCGAGATCGCCGCTGTCGACATACTCCGCGTAGGTGTCATCCACCACCGGATCCGTGTCATCGCCAACACATCCCGAAAACCCAACCATGGCCAAGCTGATCGCCGAAACGAACCGCAATCGGACCCCCGAAAAAAGCATATGCCGCCGAGAGGGTACCAGTTTTCGCAACCCATTTCAATGAACTCCGGGAAAGCCCATCCGGTAAAGGGCCGTCCGCGGCCCGGTCGCTGCGATTACCGGATTGGTGCCCCAGGCGGGTTGACACCCTCCGCGTGAGAAGATACTCAGAGGCCGTCACCCTGGGCGGGAGTAGCTCAGTGGTAGAGCCCCACGTTGCCAACGTGGCTGTCGCGGGTTCAAGTCCCGTCTCCCGCTCCATCCTTCTGGACCCCCTTTCGGCTATCCGAAAGGGGGTTTCAGCTTTCTGACCGCCCACCGGCAAACGAACGCCCTTTCCATTGGACTTTGGGGCTGATCGCGGAAGCCAAGAGGACAGCGGCCAAAAATGTGCCGGCAAAAGGGTGAGCCCACGCCACCGCGCCGCTGCGCCCGTCACGCCTTTCCAGTCGATACCGAAACAGGACGATCAACGCCACGATAGCCAGACAAAGGCCACCGGCAACGCCATCAGCCCACCCCAACGGAAGCCCCAAAAACAGCGGCAATGAGGTTGTCGCGAACACGCCCACACACGCGGCCACTGCAAGCGCTGGGCGCCTCCCTAGGCCCTCAAACAAGTTCTTTCGATACCCATTCCAGATCTCGGCGGTCGACGTATAAAGGCGCACCTGGAACGCCCAAGGGGCATAGTACAGCCGAACCGCTCCCCCGGCAGCTGCAGCGGCTTTTGCCAGCCCCACGTCGTCCAGAACCGCATCGTGCACCGCGGCATGCCCGCCCGCCTGTTCATAAAACGAACGACGCACCAGGATAAATTGGCCATTGGCGAACACAAGGTCGCCACGGTTCACCCGGTCGGGATCGAATGCTCCGCGAATGAACCAACCCACCGCCGGAATAAACCAGCGCTCTGGCCAACTCACCAGCTTCCACGTGCCAAACAACGACAGGAGGTCCGCACCGCTCGCCTCAGCTTGCGCGACCGCCGATCGCACCGCATCGGGCTCCAATTCCACGTCCGCATCGACAAACAGCAGCCACTCTGCCTCGGCACCCGCGGCCGCCTCGGCGCAAGCCAAAGGTTTCCCGGCCCATCCCGACGGACGAGGTCGTGCTCTTCGGACCACCACCCGCGCGTCCGCGGCAGCCACCGCCTCAGCGTAGGTTCCATCGGTGCTTTGGTCGTCCACCACCACCAGACGTTGAACGCCTGGACAGGCACAGACCGCCCGAACCGCTGCTCCAATGCGCCCTTCCTCATTGCGCGCTGGAATCAGGACTTCGACCGCACAAGGACGCTCAGATCGCCTCAAACGCCCGTGTTGCGCCCAGCGGTCAAATCCCAGGTGCAAGAACACCCAAAGGCCCAAGATCAGTCCCAGCACAAGCTTCACAGCGATCATTTGGGCTCCGCAGGAAGCAGGCGTCCATCCTTCACTTCACAGAGTCCCGAAACGCCATCGGGAATCGAACGCAACAGACTGTGGCCACTCGGGAAAATCCGCAGGTCGGAAGGGAGGGTTCGACCCGCCGCCACCTGGACGCCGGCTCCGACCACAGTCCCCTGCCCCACACCTACCCCCAAGGTTCCCAACGGAACATCCACCAGAAGGCCGCGATCGCGAACCCGCACCGGCCCGGAAAACGATTGATCCAGGAGGTAGGCTCCCCGCTTCACCGAAGCTTTGACGCCCAATACCCCCAACTGCATGGAGCCCCCCACAGCGGACTCCGCGTCCAGCACACTGAACAATACAAAGCCTTGGCGTTGTACGACCACTTTGTCGGCAAGGACGGAAAAGGCCACCAACGCCTGCGGCTCGATCCGGCAGTCGGAACCGACCACCGATCCTCGAAGAACCGCACCGGGACCTACTTCCGTCCGATCGCCCAGGGTGCACCCCTCCACCACCGCCGTGGGGTGAACCTTGACACCCTTGCCATACCGGCTCAAAGCCCCGGCGACCTGCCAGGGATCCGTCGATCGCGCCATCAGCAACCCGCGAAACACATTCCACGCGGCGGATGGGCCATTCGATCCGAGCAACGCCACTCTGAGGTGATCAAACAGGCTGAGCAGGTTGGTCCAAAGCACTCCGGACCAATGGTGAACCCCGATCAAACGCACCGGATCGTTGACAAGAGTGGCATTGGCCTCCTGCGCGATCGGGATCTGAAAGGTCGATCCGATGACTTCCATGCGGTGAACGGTCGCAGCGGCTTCGCGCTCGGGCGTCCACGGCCCACCGCCCCTTCGCCGGATCAACACGACCGGGCCAAACGGCGGCTCTGTCCATCGTTTCATCGGCCCTTCGATCTGCCCGACCACATCGCCCAAAAGACCATCTGACTCATTTCGAAACCGCTTCAGCAGCGCATCGGTGGCGCACCCTCCCGGAGACAACGAAATCACGTCAGCGCTCTCGCCGACCTCCAACCCTGAGGCTTTCGCGGCCTCCAGCTGCCTCAAAGCCAGCGGTCGACCGACCCAAGGAACCTCGCCGCTGCGCGACCCCAGCGCATCCACGGGCAGCGTTTCTGGGGCGACAAAAGTAGGAATTCAAAACCCCTAGTCGAACGCCAAATAACGTAACCCGTTTTAACCCGCTACAAAAAAGTCAACCGGTTATCCACAGATGTAACAAGGTGCCACCGTCCGTTCTCACCACCCTCCGAATAATCACAAAGCCATTAAAGGGGGATTTGAAGAGCGTTACTGCGTGCTCAATTTTTGAACATCGCCGAAAACAACGGCTTCCCCGTGTATGGTTTCCCGCGGAGCACAGGTATTCCCCAATGTTATCCACAGATTTTCCAACACCGAGGAGATTACCGCAGTTGTGCAGTTTTAACCCTGGATAACTTCTACGATCGCTCGAGCCGTTCGGTATCCATCCAGCGCACAGGAGATGATTCCGCCCCCATACCCAGCCCCCTCGCCGACCGGGTAAAGGTCCTGTAAGGTGGTCGATTGCGAACTTTTATGGCGCAGAAATCGAACAGGTGAGGTCGTGCGTGTCTCCGGCGCGATCAGGATCGCCTGATCGCCCGCGAACCCCGACAGCTTGCGATCAAAGCGCTGAATCCCTTCGATCATCCCCGCGATCACAAAATCGGGCAGCAATTGGCGAAGGTCGAACGGCTCAAGCCCCATCGGGTAGCTGGAACGTGGAAGATCCTTAGAATCCTTTTTGTTCAACAGGTCCACATACCGCTGGGCGGGGGCACGGTAGCCTGATCCTCCCGCAGCAAAAGCCGCTTTTTCAATCTTATCTTGCCAAGCGTAGCCCGCAAGAGGGTCCGAGCTCCCATAATCACTAGGTTGCACCTCGACGATCACAGCGCTGTTGGCCCAGAACGCCTTACGCGCAGCGAAACTCATCCCATTGACCACCACCCGATCGGGGTGATTGGAAGCTGGAACCACCATTCCGCCCGGACACATGCAGAAGGTGTGTGCCGTGCGCCCGTTGGGAGGGTTGTGCGCCAAACGATAGCTGGCCGCAGGAAGTTCTCCACGTTCATGACCATACGTTGCAAGATCGATCAGTTCCTGGGGATGCTCGATGCGCACCCCGATCGCCATCGGCCGCGCTTCCGCCGCGGCGCCAGCCCGAACCATCATTGCGGAGGTATCCCGTGCCGAATAGCCCGCCGCGACGATCACCGGCCCACCGCGTTCTAGGGAGCCGTCCGCGAGAATCACCCCCACACACCGGCCGTTTTCGACGATCAGGTCCTTCACAGCGGTATGGTAACGAACCTCCACCCCGAGTTCCATCAGACGTCGACGAAACACCGGTAAGATCGCCCGAACTTTATCAGTACCCAAGTGCGCATACGATTCTTGGAGAATGGATGGATCTGCGCCAAAAGAGACCAGCCGATTGAACAAATAGCCGAGGTCCCCGTCGCGGCGGCGGGTGTAGATCTTTCCGTCGGAAAACGTACCAGCGCCGCCCTCTCCAAATATGAGGTTGTTTTCGGGGTTGAGCGGGGCCTTTCGTTGCCAAAACTGGTTGACCGCCGGAACGCGATCCTCCACCGGCCCACCGCGCTCCAAAAGAAGAACAGGCGCACCCGCTTCCGCGAGGTACAACGCCGCAAAGAGTCCCGCCGGGCCCGCGCCCACGATGATAGGCCGCGACGCCGCCGGCCAAGCTCGGCGTTTAGGGCCTTGATCGGCAAGGCCATACCGACCGTCGTCCCGCTCGGTCCACTGGCGCACCGAGTGGATGTTCTTTTTGAGAATTCGGGCTTCATCAGCAACTTCGACTCTCCAGGTCGCCATCCAGAACTGCTTGCGGTGGCGGGCATCCAGGCTCTTGCGAACCAGCTTCCACTCCCGCAGCTGATCGCGAGGAATGCCCAGCCGACGCAGAATACCGGGGACCGGATCCGCCTCTTCGGTCCACTCCAAATTGCCTACCAACAGCGCCAAACCCGCCTCCCGGAACGGTCGCTCCGAACCGCCTCGCGCCCTGCTGTAACACCGGTTGCCCCCACCCCGCGCGGGGGATACGACCGACCGCCCGCCCGCATGGGCCCGCCTGGAGTTTGACATGGCCATCCGCGTTGCCATCAATGGTTTCGGTCGAATCGGACGTATGGTGCTCCGCGCCGGTTGGAACCGCAAAGAGATCGAGTTCGTTCACATCAACGATCTCACCAGCGACGACATGTTGGCGTACCTCCTGCATCGCGACTCGGTGCACGGCACCTGGGGCACCGATGTGAAAGCGGTCGAGGGCGGAATTTCCATCGACGGCAAACTGGTTCACACCTCTGCCGAAAAAGATCCTTCCAAGCTCCCTTGGAAGGGTGTTGACGTGGTGTTGGATTGCACCGGTCGTTTCACCGACGGCAAAAAAGCGCAGGCTCATCGCGATGCTGGCGCTCGCAAGGTGATCATTTCGGCTCCCGGCGAGAATGTCGATGCCACCTTCTGCGTCGGCATCAACGATCATCTGTACGACAAAGAAAAACACCACATCGTGTCCAATGCGTCCTGCACCACGAACTGTCTCGCTCCTATGGTCAAAGTGGCCAATGAGTTGGTGGGCATTCAGCACGGCCTGATGACCACCATCCACAGCTACACCATGGACCAAAACCTCCTGGATTCGCCGCATTCCAAGTTCCGCCGGGCCCGCGCTGCCGCGGTTAACATGGTGCCGACCAGCACCGGCGCCGCCAAGGCGATTGGATTGGTCATCCCCGAATTGGCAGGTAAGCTCGACGGTTACGCGATCCGTGTACCTACACCTAATGTGTCGCTGACCGATCTCACCTTCGTCGCCAAACGCCCCACGAGCGCCGAGGAGCTGAACCAAGCGTTCCGCGAGGCTGCCAAAGGCAAGCTGAAAGGCATCCTAAAGGCCTGCGACGAAGAGATCGTGTCCAG
>SYKL01000109.1 GCA_005797785.1 Pseudomonadota bacterium
CGCATTGTTGGGGGCTTGGCAGTTGGCGGGCCGACCCGGTGTGGTGGCGAGTCCCATCGAACATCCCTGTGTGCAGGCCTGTCTGTCGGGTTTGGAAGCGCGAGGCGCACGAGTAGAGCGCTGGGCGGTGGGGGCCGATGGAGTGGTGCTGGTGCGGCCAATTTCCCCTGATGTGGGCGTGGTTTCACTGATGGCGGCCAACCACGAGACCGGTGTGATTCAGCCAATCGAACGCGCGTGGGAGGAAGCGCGCTCCATAGGTGCTTTCTTGCATGTGGACGCCACACAGGCGGCGGGCCGCATTCCGCTTCAGCTTTCCGATGCCGATGCGGGCGTGCTTTCGGCGCTCAACTTGGGGGGGCCTGGGGGCGTGGGCGCGCTGGTATTGCGCAATGGCGATCCCTTCCCGCCCCTGTTGCGGGGAGGAGCCCAGGAACGCGGCCGGCGCAGCGGCACGGTCAATATCGCGGGCGTGGTGGGTTTTGGCGAAGCGTGCCGGGTCGCGTTGCGGGAGCTGGACCGAGAATCCGAACACGTCCGAGGCCTCTCGGAGCAGTTGTGGGCGGGGTTGCGGCAGTTTGGAGCTCGGCGTATCGGGTGTCCGGATCGGCGCCTCCCCAACACCACCACGGTGGTTTTCCCGGGCCTTCTAGGAGAGAGCCTGGTGCAAGCCTTAGACATTGCGGGGGTATGTGTGTCTTCGGGGGCGGCGTGCGCGTCCGGGAGTGTGGAGCCCTCGCCGGTGTTGGTGGCGATGGGGGATCCGGAGCCTGCGGGCGGGGTGCGTTTTAGCCTCGGGCGCACCAATACTGCTGCAGACATCGACGCCATTTTATCGATTGTTCCAGGAGTATTGGAAAGCGTCCGGTGGGCACAATAGTAAAGTCACTTGACGATTTGATCACGCCAGCAACAGCGCCTGCAGCATGGCCCAGGCGATCACGGCGCCCGCGATCGCGAGCAGAATGAACTCTTTTCGCGGCACCTCGGCGACGGGCTCAGACGAAACTTGCGCGCCCTCGATGGAAAACGGGTCGGCAAGGGGATCTTCCTGCACCTCGGTCGCGGCAGTCATGCGCACGCGCCCGCGGGGGCGCGCAGCGCTCGCAAACCGGCAAGTGTCAAAGTGAGCCATCCAACTGTCAAACTGCTCGGGCGTGCCGGTGCCACGTGCCAGGGCGTCATGGGCGTGCGCCACAGCGACCGCCATAGCGCGAGCATCCGGAAAACGCGCTTCGGCCATGTAGTTACACGCTCTCAAAATCACGTCGCGCACTACCGGCGGAACCCGCCGCAACAAGCGGGGGTCCAGATGCGCTGCGAACAGATCGGGAGGTTCTAATCCGGTGATGGAAGCGTAGAGCGTAGCGCCCACCGCATAGATGTCCGCGGGCGGACCGACGCTCCGTGCGTCTTCGCGCTGCTCCGGAGCCATGTATCCCGCGGTGCCCATCGCGATTCCTGGGCGCGTGCGGTGGGTGAATTCGACATCGCGGATGCGGGCGATCCCAAAATCA
Organism: Pseudomonadota bacterium; assembly: GCA_005797785.1. Taxonomy (GTDB): domain Bacteria; phylum Myxococcota_A; class UBA796; order UBA796; genus SYKL01. The sequence goes on from SYKL01000109.1 coordinate 1,518, forward strand.
CCGAGGGCGATCGAGCCGTCGCGCCGGATCAGAATGTTGTCCGGCTTGACGTCGCGGTGCACCACACCGCGATCGTGCGCGGCTGCCAGGGCTTGGAGGACCTGAAACAACCAATGCAATGCTTGCATTGCCGGGATACGGCCGGATCGCTGTAGCGCGTCGATGAGCGCACCGCCTTCGACGATCTCCATGCTAAACCAAACGTAATCCTTGTCTTCCCCGATCTCGTAGACTTGCAGGACATTGGGGTGGCCCAGCGACGCCATGGTTTGCGCTTCAGCGATAAAGCGGGAGCGGTGGCTTCGCCGCAAAGCCGCATCTGGACGCAAGAGTTTAAGCGCAACGTCGCGTTTGGTGAAGCGGTCGTGCGCACGCCACACCGAGGCCATGCCACCTTCACCAAGGCGTGAAAGCAGCTCAAACCTACCTTCGGCGACAGGTGCGAGCGGTAGACTCTCCAAGCGGGGTGCCTCTTCGGTGCGATCTTACCGTGAACGGGGATCGCCTGCGGCGCTTTCAACATTCACCAAAGTAAACTCAGTGCGAGTGCCCGATCGCGCATCCACGTACGCGGCGATGATGTTCGAACCCTGCCGACCGATAATATAGGTACCACCGCCATCTCTTTGCTCTCGCCAGCGGAAGGGATTTTCGCGGACGAGGGGGGTCACGCGGATCCCCGTCGGGCTCTCCCAGGTTGCCCAAGCGGCGTTGGCCGCCAGTTCTAGCGTGATTGGGCCGTCGTCGCGGACCCCGCCCCACAGCCCGTATTCCACCGATTGATTGGTCTCCCACCACCGAAACAGCCGTCGCCACCACGGAAGGGGAGGAGGCGGTGGCAGATCGCGCACCGGCGCGCGAGGGGCTGTGGCGTCCGCGGGCGGCGCCAGCTCGTGCAGGCGAGTGAGCCAGGAGCTCGCCGGTTTTCCGGAAATTCTGGACCAACTGTGCGCGACTTCCGTCGCCATGGCCCGCGCTCCCGGGAAACGTTCGTCGGCGCGGTACCGGGTGGCCCGTGCGACTACTTCGAAGACAGCTTGAGGAAGATCCTCCGCTTTGGCCTCCAAGCCTCCCTCAAACAGCCCCGGCGGCGCACGGCCGGTCACCATGCGGAAAAGAGTCGCTCCCATACCGTAAACATCGGATGCGGGCCCCACCCAACGCGCGTCCTGGCGCTGCTCCGGCGACATGTACCCGAGGGTGCCCAGCCATTCGCCTGGGAAGGTCGCCCCCGCCAAAGGCAGCCGCGCCGAGCCAAAATCCGCCAGGCGAATCTTTCCATCGGCGCCGAACAACAGATTGTGGGGTTTGACGTCGCGGTGAATGATGCCCACCCGATGCGCGGCGCTCAACGCCAGGAGTGCATCAAAAATCCACTCCAACGCCTGCTCTACCGGGACAGGCTCGTGGATTTGTTCTAGAGATCCCGTCGCAAGCTCCATGGCAAACCACGGTTGTTGGTCGAATTCCCCCCATTCGAAGATCCGAAGCACGTGGGGGTGGTCCAGGCGGGCTTGGGTTTGCGGCTCGGCCAAAAACCGTTGTCGCATGCCTTCATCGTCGCAGAACTGGGCCTTCAAGACCTTCACGGCGGCCTCGACGCCGGTATCCTGATGAACGGCACGGAATAACGTTCCTACCCCGCCAACGCCGATGCGTTCTACCACGCGGTAGGGTCCGAGCTGGTTCGGCGCAGGAGTCCCCACAAATGGATCGAACGCAGGGTCCATACAACAGAGTATGCGCGATCCGCGGTCGCCAGCTACGATCGTTTGATGGGAGGCGTCATGACCATGGGCAGTCTGGTGGTTGGGGTATGGTGTGGGACGAGCGCATGGGCGGAGGCCCCGTTGGCGGTACCGGCTGCTCCAGAACCGGCGCCGCACGTGGCTCCTGCTGCGACTGCGCTATCGGTGGCCGATGAGGCGAGGCTTCGAGACCTGCTCGCCCCAACGCAGACGTTATCCGCCGAGAACCGTGCAATCTACCTTCGTGGCCTTCGCGAGGGCAACCGCGAATCTCCCGGCGTCAATGCGGGGCTCGATCGAGCGATCATCGCTGCTCAGGTCGGCGAAACCTACGCGGGAACCATTGCGATCGCGTTGGGTTCGGTGCCAACGCCCGATCCTGCGCACTACACCAAACCTGCTGAGCCGCCCCGCGCGATTTCTCCCGAATTGTTGGCGAAGGTGCGAGAGTATCGTCGTCGTCGTTTGGAGGTTCGAGGGGAGGTCAGCTATTCCGGCGGTGGATCCTCCGTAAGCCCCAGTCCGTTCGGCATGGGCGGCGTGAGTATCACCCAAGATCCGATCTCCAGTTCCCGCAGTTGGGCGGTGTACGAAGGGCCACTTCGGTTGGATGTTCCCTCCTATTACGCGAGCGTCGGGCAGTTCGAAAAGTCAAGAGCCTTGACCAGTCGGGTGAAGCGCAAACAATGGGTTTCGCGGATCTACTACGGCGTAGGTGTGGCGGGGGTTGTGACCTCGGTCGTGGGGTATTTTGGTAGCCTGGACGCGAACAGCCCAGAGGAAGCGCGCACCTGGGCGACGGTCGGCGCGGTGGGTCTTGGCGCGTCATTGGTGGGGATGATCGGAGGTTCTTTTCCGGCGGCGTCGGCAAGCAAGCTGCGAAGCCAGTATTCGAAGTCGGTCGACATCGGTGAGGCTCAACAGGCGGTCGAAGCTCAAAACGAAAGAATCCGCTCCGAGCTTGAGTTAACGCCGGAGCAGGTGTTCGCGGTCGAGGTCGCTCCCGAAACCGGAACCATGATTCACTGAGCGTCGGTCGCGACCGAGGCGCGGTGACACACATCGCGCGCGACGCCGGGATCAGTGCCTACAGATAGCGCGCTCTAAGGTGCGCCCTGATTGTCCAGGGCAACCCACCCCGTAAAACCGGCGGCTTCTAGGGCGGGGAGCACGGTGGCCTTGTCGCCAACCAAGAGGATCGCCGCTTTGGAGGGATCGATCCACTCGCCAGTCGCTGCTTTCATCGCTGCCGCATCGGGGCCGACCATCTCTTCGCCGACCTTCGCGACGGAAACGGGGTCGAGTCCTTGCGAAATCGCCAACGCGTACGTCCCGGCGAGGGAAGCGCGGGATTCGGCGCCGTCGACAAGGTCGGTCAAGGCTTGGGCTTTGGCCCGAGAAACCTCGGCTTCGGTGAACCCATTGTCGCGGGCGCCTTCGATCACGGCAATCAAATCGGCCAATGCGGGTGCGGTGGCGTCGCTTCGCACGCTGGTGGTCGCCGCAATCATGGCTTCGTGATTCCATTGCGACAAACCCAGGCGGGCGCCGTAGGTGTACCCCTTCTCCTCGCGTAGCTTCTGGTTGAGGCGGGAAGTGAAGCTTCCCCCAAGCACAATGCGAGCCAACTCGGTGCGCGCGTAGTCTTGGCGTTCGTGGGGACCCGGCATGATGGCGCGGATCACCGTCTGCGAAGATCCCGGGCTATCCACAAACCACAGCCCTCTGGTCGCCTTGGGGGCAGGGTACTCTCGCTTCGATCGAGACTTTGCCTTCCATGCAGCAAAAGCCTCGTTGAACATCGGAATCAGCGTGCCGGCATCCACGGCGCCCACGGCGATGTACACCGCGCCACCACTGTGGTAGTTCGCGGCGTGGAATTTTCGAACGTCGTCTAGGTCAATCGACTTGACGGAAGCGAGGGTGCCCCCGACCGAATGCCCGTAGGGGTGTTCGTCGCCAAACCACAGGCGCGGCCCGATCTGGGCCGAAACGGCGGCGTTGTCGTCGAGGCTTTGCTCAAGGCCAGTCATATGCCGCGTCCAAACGCGATCCCAGTCTTCCTTCAGGAATTTGGGCTCCAGGATCGCGTCTGCAACCAACGGGATGGCCTCTTTCAGGCGATCTTGATGCACTTCCAGCGACACCGTCGTCCATTCACGGCCGGCGTCGATGGAAAACTTGGCGGCCAATCGGTCAAAGGCCGCGGAACGCTCCAGCGAAGACAGATCGCCTGAAGCCTCCTGGGCCATGGCGGCGGTCAGCCCAGCGACGCCCCACTTTTTGCCCGGATCGTCGACCGAACCGGTGGGGATCAAAATGCGGATGCTTACCAGCGGTAGTTTTGCATCCGCGTGGAGGTACAAAGGACTTTCATCCCCAAGCTTCAACACTTCCGGTGCCGGCGGTGACCATACCGCGGGCGAACCGGGGTTGGGGACGGCCGGAAAATTGGGATCCACCACTGGACTCACGGAACCCCCTTTCGGAGCACAGGCAAACATCAGGAGCAACCAGAAGGACCGCATCATTCCTCCCCTTGCGGCAGAACGTGAATGCGGCCGCGGCGCGCGGGGGTCAACTTCGCGAGTTCGCGCGCCACGCTGGCCGCATCGGCGGTGCGATAGCGCGCTAAATCCTCGGTGAAATAGTCATATCGTCCGACGTGCATCCGGTAGCTCTGCAGGAGCTCGGCGCGGCCCATCAGGGATTCCGCTGAGTACAATTTGTCGAGTTCGCGGTTGTTGCGCGCTCGCAGCAGCTCGTCGTCCGACATGGGGCGTGCGCCCATCAACGCGGAAAACTCTTCGTCGATGGCCTTTTATAACTCTTCCAGAGAATGCCCGGGGGCGGCATACGCCTGAACCACGAACAGCGAACCCCAACGCCCCGAATACTGCGCTGCGGATACCTCTTGGGCCGATTGATCGGTATAGACAAGACGCTTTACTAATCGACTGTCGTCGGAACCCGCGAGAACGGCGGCAAGCAAGTCCAATTCGGCATCTCCGGGGGCGTACAGCGCCGGTGTGTGCCAAGTCATCAGAACTGCAGGCAAGGCCACGTCGTCTTGGATTTCCACGAAGGCGGTCGTGGGGACGTCGGGCATTGGGGGCACGACCCGCTTTGGAACTTCACTCAATTCCTTGCGCGGCAGGGCTCCGAAGGTCTCGGCGATCCACCGTTTTGCAGCCGCCGGGTCAAAATCGCCAGCGACGGCCAAAACGCAGTTGTTAGGCACATACCACGTGTTGTAGAAGGCTCGAACGTCCTCGACGGAGGAGGCCATGAGGTCTTCGTGATTGCCGATTCCCGAACGAGAAAGCGGGTTGTTCTCGGGGTACATCGCCTTCGGCAATTCGATCCATACGGAGCCGTACGGCGAGTCCTCGTAGTTTTGCCGGCGTTCGTTGCGAACCACCTCGCGTTCGACATCCAGCTTCTTTTGGGTGATGTCCAGGCCGGTCATGCGATCGGCTTCCAACCACAGCAGAAGGTCGAGCGTATTTTTAGGGCCGACATCGTAGTAGTTGGTGCGCTCGTCGCCGGTCGAGGCGTTGTTCCAACCGCCCGCCGCTTCCATGGTCTGATCGAATTTTCCTTCGCCGATCCGCGGGGTGCCCTTGAACATCAGGTGCTCAAACAGGTGCGCAAACCCCGATCGATGGGGAGGATCGTCGAACGACCCGACGTCGTACCAGAGGTCGACCACCACCTTCGGCAGCGATGGATCCTGGATGAATACGACCTCCAGGCCATTGTCGAGAACGTAGGATTCGTGGGCGATTTCCATTGCATTTGCCGGGGAAAAAAGCGTCATCAACACAGAAAGCACGGTCACCCCATCATCAGGCGGCGGTTTACACCGAGGGTGTCACGCGGAGCCGTTCGGGCGGTTCCTCAAGACCTCGGCAAGGTATTTCGCCGCGCGCTGAAAGTCCCACCCGGTGCGGTCGCGAATGTTCTCCACCGCAGCAGCAAGGCCGTCTTTTTCCACCCAAACGGCAATTTCATCGGCCTCCGGCATGCCAGAGGGCGCCACTGCGGGTGCCGGAGCAGGGTCCTTTTTCGATTTCTGTTGTCGTTTGGGGGGCTCTTCTTTCGGGGGCGGGACCACCGACGGGGACGCAAAAACGGAGGTTTTTCGCTCAAAGAAGTTGTCCGTCCAGGTTTCCGACGGCCACGGTAGGGGGGGCAGAGCGCGGGAAGTGACAGGCAGCTCCGAAGGCCACTTCATTCCATGGTTGGGGAGGTCCAGGGGCACGAATGCGGGCGCGGCGGCGACGTGCGTGCGGACCGCTTCGCGCTCGCTGGGCCGTTCCCGTTTGAGGCGTTGCATCCCGTCGAGCAAATTCAGCCCGAACGAGATCACCAAAATCCCAGAAACGATGCTTAAACAAAGGTATGCGACGGTGAGCATCAGTCGGTTTCGCTTAAGAACACGTACACGCGCCCTTGATCGGATGTACCATGACTTGGAGAAATGGCGAACCAATCCAGAAAACCGTCCAAGTTCAGGTCTCCGCCGGCCCCGTCCACGGTGAGTCGATCGTCCAACGCTTCCCCCTCCACGGTGAAAATGGCCTCCTCCTCGGTATAGTCGGCTGCGTCTGCCAGCTGCTCCCCACTGAAAAGGTATACCGAGCCCGCATTGGTCAAGGCGTTGACCGTTCGAGAGGGGGCCCCAATCGCTATCTCTGGAATGCCGTCGGTACCGAGATCGCCGATGACGGCAATGTCCGCACCAAAATCCGCGTCCGCGTCGCTGGAAACGATGGAGACCAGTGCGCTATCCACCAAATCAACGTCGCCACTCAACGCTCCTATTTCCAAGTAGTATACCGTGCTTTGCCCGGCATCACCTACCAGGAACCCTGGACCAAAATCGCCATCCGTCGCTGAAACCACTTGGAGATCCGAGATTGCACCGTCGTACTCGAAGAAGATCGACGCATCGGCCGGGGTCATTGGGGCGACGTCGTTTAGATCCGTGCCGGAAAAGTAGTAAACGCCTATGTCGCTGGCCACCAGAAGATCTTGGGCGCCGTCGCCGTCAAGGTCGCCCACGGCGAGACTGCGTCCGAAGCCAATTCCCGCGTCAGAGTCGATCTGAAGTTTTCCTTCGGTGCGCAAGCAGGTGACGTTTGCCGGGTGGCAGGTCGGGCTCATGGACGCGGATCCCAATTGGCTGTCCGTAAGCCAAAACACGCGTTCGGTGGAGGTTTCGTTAACCGCGAGTCGAAGCGAATCGGTGGAGCTTCCCGATCCGGCGGCGAAGGCATCCGCAAAAGTGGTGGATCCGGCGTCAGATTCGATTTGAATCATCGTGCTTGTAACAGTAGTATCGCTGACGACGCCATTGCTGTTAATCAGGTAGAGCACTCGTGTATTGGATTCGGAATGTTTGCCTCTGGCGACGAGTTCGGCCTCGTGCCAAGTGGCATTGTCGGGGTCTCCCGTGCGATCCGGCAACAAAAATAGCGTTCCGTCCAACCAGCGGACCGTCCCTCCCTGGACCGCCCCTTCGCGGTCACCGATGGAACCACTCACCAGGACATTTCCTTGGTACACCGCCGCCAGTCCGTTGATGTTCGGCGCGGAGTATCCGGGAACACCCACCACCAGATCGTCCCAGTCCGATTGAGTGAGCCCATTGTCAAAGATAGAGCTGCAAACCGCTGAAGATCCAAACCTCTGGTTGACGGCATCGCCATACAACACGGCAGGAGCATCGTCCGCAGCGAGAGTGTCGATCAGGATATCCACCGAGGTGCCAAAAGGATCGCTGTAAAGTTCGCCATCAAAAGCCCTACTTTCGCAGGTCCACTGACCGACGGACAAGGCCACATTGGACAGGGTGGATTCGGTGTAGGCCGTATCCACGCCATCCAGCTTCCATTGGTAACTGTAAGAAAGGCTGTCCCCATCGGCATCGGACGCAAGCGACGCCTCGCACGACAGGTCGTTAGCGGTGGTGGGGTAGGGTGGTACAATGCTCACCGCAGTTGGCGGGTTTGGGGGGCTGTTTTCGATGAACACCGAATCGGACGCTTCGGCGTAGGGTTCGTTGGGGTTGCAGAGATCGGGGTTGGTCGCCCAAGGCTCACAGGCACGAACGACGACGGTCCAGGTCTCCCCCTTGGTGGTTTCGTCGGGATCGAGCGTCGCACCGGCGATGGTGGTCGCGTCCATGTCGTTGGTCCACACGAAATCATAGTGTAGGGGACCTTCAACATCTGGATCCGTAGACTCGGTGTGGGTAGCCTCCAATGGAGTGTCGGTGAAGATGCTTCCTTCGGGCGTGATCGTGACTTCGAAGTCCGAAGGAGGGGTGTTCAGCGCGAGCGTGTGTTCAAAGTCGCGCACTTGAACGCCGTCCGACAGGCTGAGCGTCAAAGTCGCTGAAATGGTGCCGGTGGGCGTGACCGAGAACTCAAGCGTTTCACCCGGTTCTCCTTCCAATTCGGCCAGGATGGCGTCGCCTTGACGCACGGTCAGGGTGAGATCGGTGGAGTCGCGGTCGTAGATCGTCACAACGAAAGGTACAGGAACATCCGCCAATACGAGCTCGCCAGCGGTGGGCGCTTCGATCTCCAATCCGGGGGCAGAATTGTCGACGATCGGTGGCTTGCAGGCGGAAAGAACGACGACCAGGGTCATCGGGATGAAACGCATGGGATTCCTCATGGGTGCAGGATACGTGACGGGGCGTTCGGGGGGAAGGGATGTTGTTTGAAGCGGTGGAGCAGGCACAGAAATGGTCTTTGAATGCCCGCGGCCTCCGCAGCCGTGAGGTGAGCATTCCGGGCGGCACCGCGCATGTGTACGACGGTGTGGGCCAGGGAAATGCGCCGACCATCCTCGTATTGCACGGCATCAATTCCACGGCGGCCCAATACTCTCGGGTGTTGCCGGGACTCTTGAAGGTGGCTCGACGTGTCATTGCGCCGGATCTTCCTGGACATGGGCGGACGGGGGTTCCGGCTGATGGGCTGGCCCCGCACACGATGGAAGCCGGTTTGCTGGCGGTGGTGGATGCGGTGCTGGAGGAGCCCGCCGTGGTTTTTGGCAATTCGATGGGTGGACTCGCCGCGGTAAAGCTCGCGTTGTCACGACCGGATCGGGTGCGTGGGTTGATGCTCTCCTCTCCGGGCGGCGCGGCGGTGACCAGCGATGAGTTGCAAGCGTTTTTGGCGAATTTTCGTCTGGAGTCGCGGCGGGACGCCTTGGCGTTTGTCGACAAGGTGCATGCCTCGCCACCTTGGTATCGGTGGTTGATCGCCAATGGGACCCGACGAGGGTTTCGCCGCCCGGAGATGCAAGGATTTATCGGCCAAGTGGGCCTAGAGCACTTGGTCACCCGCGAGGAACTCCAACAGCTGAAAATGCCGGTTCAGTTGTGGTGGGGGAAGGCGGATTCGCTGATGCCCGAGCAGCACCGGCAGTTTTATAAGGACAACCTTCCTTCGCACGCGGAAGTATTTGAGCCCGAGGACTTTGGGCATTGTCCGTACCTCGACCGCCCCGAGAAGTTGACGAAGGTGATCGCGGATTTTGCGCTGAAGTTTGCCTAGGTGCGGTGCTGGTCCTAAGTGGTACATCAAAAAACGGCCAAAAGGACGCAAATGGATGTACCAGTTTGCCCTTCTATCCTGAACTCCCATCATCCGCTTCAAAACCTACTTTCTTGAGCCCGCCGGTGGAGCGCGTCCAGTTCTTTTCGATCTTGACGAACAGCTCCAAATAGACGCGGCAACCAAGCACTTCCTGGAGTTCTTTGCGGGCGAGGGTGCCGATGCGTTTGAGCATTTCACCGCCTTTGCCGATAAGAATCCCTTTTTGGGAAGGGCGCTCGACGACGATGTCGGCATAGATTTTGACGATGGAGTTGGTCTCTCGTTCGGTTTCGTCGAACTTGACGATGTCCACCGCGGTGGCGTACGGAACCTCTTCCTCGGTCAGGTGGAAGATCTTCTCGCGAACGATTTCGCTGGCCAGAAACCGCTCGGAAACTTGGGTCCAGGTCTCGGGCGGGAACAACGGGGGATGCTCTGGGAGCAGCCGTTGGATCTCGGACAACAAGGGTTTTGCGCCGTCGCCGGTGAGTGCCGAAATGGGCACGGTGGCCGCGCAAGAAATGCGCTTGCGAACGGCTTCGATCACCGGAAGGATCATCGGCGTAGGGACCACATCGATCTTGTTGGCGACGAAGATCACCGGTCGGGCGCATTGCGCCAACAGATCCGCCAATTGTTCGTCTTCTGCATCGAGAATCGGCTCATCCTTGGCGGCTCGGGCAGCAAGCTGGGTGAGGTCGCCCAACCAAAGCACCACATCGACGTCCGAGATCGCCGAACGGGCGGCTTTCACCATCTGTTTGTTGAGCTCGGTCCATGCGTTGTGAATGCCCGGCGTATCGACCAAAATCACCTGCATCGCATCGTCGCTGTGAATTCCCGCGATCCGGTTGCGCGTGGTCTGCGGCTTTGCGGAGGTGATCGCCAGCTTGTTGCGCAGCAGCTGATTCATCAGCGTGCTCTTCCCGGCGTTGGGTCGCCCAATCAGGGCTGCGTACCCACATTTAAAGCCGCTCACGAACGCTCCTTCGGTGATCGGACGGCAGTGCGCTTCCGAATCAGTCAACCCTCTTAACCGGTTGTGCGGTCAAGGTTGGATGGATTCGGTGTCCAGCGTTTTCAGAGCTTCAGACGCAGCCATTTGCGAGGCATCGCGTTTGGTGCCGCCGATCCCCGAGCCGAGTGGTCGATCGCCGACGCGCACCGACACCTCGAAAGTGGGAGCATGCGACGGCCCTTCGGTGCGTGTGACCTCGTAGGTGGGCGTCAACCGCCAGCGCTGTTGGGTGGTCTCCTGAAGTCGGCTTCGGGGGTCTTTCCAAGGGTCGTCGCCGGTTTCCTCGGCCAATTTCTGGATCCGTGGCTCCATCCAACCGGAAATCAGGGTCTTGCAGGCTTCAAAGCCGGCATCGGCAAACAGCGCTCCTACCAACGCTTCGGTGGCATCGGCGAGCAGCGAGGTTTTTTTCCGGCCGCCGGTGGTGTCTTCGCCGCGACCCAGTCGAAGGTAAGGACCGACACCGATTTCGGAGCCGATGGTAGCCAAGGTTTCAGTATTGACCAAGCGGGACCGAATGCGGGACAGGCCGCCCTCATTTTCCTCTGGGAAATGCTGAAACAGAAGGATGGTCGTGCAACAGTTGAGCACCGAGTCCCCGAGAAACTCCAGGCGCTCGTTGTCGACTCCGCCGTGTTCGAACACGTAAGAACGGTGGGTCAACGCCTCTTCCAGCAGGGAGCGTTGCCGGAACCGATGCCCCAGCGCTTGCTCGATCAGGTTCACGAGACAGCCGCGAGCGTAGGAACGTCCAACGCTTTGAGGATGGTGCCGCCGCCTAGAACCTGCTCACCGTCGTAGAACACCACCGATTGGCCGGGGGTGACGGCGCGCGCCGACTCTAGAAAATGAACCGTGGGGACGTCACCTTCGCCGACCTGGCACGGGATGAGCCCGCCGCGATGGCGGATGCGGGCGTGGACGACCTTCGAAACCTCGGGTCGCGCGTACCAATTGCAGCGATCCGCGACCAGTCCCGAGTGAAAAATCCGATCCTCGAAACCGACCACGACTCGCCGAGTCTCGGGCTCAATCTTGAGTACATAGGCTGGTTTTCCGAGGGCAACCTGCAAGCCGCGGCGCTGGCCGATGGTGTAGCGGTAGTAGCCGTCGTGTCGTCCGAGCACCTGTCCGCTTTCATCGACGATTTCGCCGCTGGCATCCAACTCGGGGTGGGCCTCGCGGACGAATCGAGTGTGGTCATCATCAGGGATAAAACAGATTTCTTGGCTCTCGGGCTTGGCGGCGGTGATCAACCCAAGGCGCTCGGCTTCTGCTCGGACCTCCGGTTTGGTCATCCCACCCAACGGAAAGAGCGTTCTTGAAAGCGCTTCTCGCGTGACCGGGTACAGGAAGTACGTCTGATCTTTGCTCGAATCGGCTGCCGTGTGCAAAACTCCGTCGCGGATCTGCGCATAATGACCGGTCGCAAGCCGATCCGCGCCCAACGCCATCGCGCGAGACAAAAGAACTTTGAATTTGAGCACGCCATTGCACTGAACGCAGGGATTCGGCGTTTGACCGTTGACATAGGCGTTGGCGAGATCGTCCATCACCGCCTTTTGAAAAGCTTCCCGAAGGTTCATCACGTAGAAGGGAATACCGAGGTGGTCAGCTACTTTTCGCGCGTCGAGCGCATCGTCGTAGCCGCAGCATCGCTTGCTCGAATCGACCGCCGAAGGCGCCGCATCGTGCAATTTCATGTGCACGCCGATCACCTCGTGCCCCTGCTCGTGCAGCAGTGCCGCAACGACCGAGGAATCCACCCCTCCCGACATGGCAACCACGACGCGCACGCGACAACCCCCTGCGATCGCACCATGTAACCGGCTTGAGCGGCATCCGCCTCGTCGATCTGGTGTGGACGCGATATCCCAGGCGTTCCAACCGGAGGCTTTTGCAATGTCCCTTCCTGTGGTCGCCCTGGTCGGCCGCCCGAATGTCGGAAAATCCACCTTGTTCAACCGTTTGGTGGGATTCAAGAAATCGGCGGTGCATGATCGGCCTGGGGTTACCCGGGATCGATTGTACGAAAAAGCTGAGGCCCTTGGCCGCGAATTTTTGTGCATCGATACAGGCGGCATCGAACCGGATCATGAAACCGAACTCTTGGCCGGTATGCGCCGTCAGGTGATGGTGGCGCTCGAAGAAGCTGATGTGATCATCTTTTTGGTCGACGGTCGCGCGGGGTATACCCCCGCGGACACCGAAATCGCCAACCTGTTGCGCCGGACCCACAAGCCGATCGTGGTCGCCGTAAATAAGCTTGACGGCCCAAAACACGACGACCTGACCGCGGACTTTTGGCAGATTGGGCTTGAGGTGGTGATCCCGGTTTCCGCCGAGCACGGCCGCGGAATGTACGAATTGATGGAAGCTTTGGTTGAGCGCATGCCTGGCGAGCCTCCGGTAGAGGAGGTCGAGGAAGAAGAAGAGGAGGGTCCTACTCTTTCTCCGGAGGAGCTCGATCCCGAAGATCCGAACTTCAAAGTGATCGGCCTCGAAGATGAGATTCGGTCGATTTCGATTGCGGTGATCGGTCGCCCAAACATTGGTAAGTCCACTTTACTAAACCAACTGCTCGGCGAAGAGCGCCATGTGGTGCACGACGCGCCCGGCACGACCATGGATCCGGTTGACTCCGAATTGGAGATCGATGGCCGAAAATACCTGTTGGTGGATACCGCCGGCGTCAGGCGAAAAGCGCGCATTGAAGATGAGCTTGAGCGCTGGGTGACCCTACGTTCCATCGAAGCGATCGAGCGTTGCCACCTGTGTTTGTTGATGATCGATGGCACGATCGGGATCACCGAGCAGGACGCGAAGTTAGCACAGCTGGTCGCGGACCGCGGTCGGGCGTTGATCCTGGTGTTCAACAAGTGGGACTTGGTGAAGGGTCTGGAAGACGTCGATGCGGCCACGATCGAGGATCAAATCCGCGAACAGATGCCACACGCCGTTTGGGCGCCGCATCTGTTCATTTCCGCGAAAACCGGCAAAGGTGTGCACCGGATCCTTCCGATGGTCAACAAGATGTTCCAAAACTTCAACCGGCACATTGGTACGGCGGAGGTCAACCGGTTCTTGGAGCGTGTGGTCGCCACCCATACCCCGCCCCAACGCCACCATCGCCCGGTTCGCCTGTATTACGGCGCACAAACCCGGGTTCGTCCGCCGACGTTCGTATTCTTCTCCAATACGCCAGACGGCGTTATCCCGAGTTACAAAGCCTACTTGGTGAATCGACTGCGGCAGGACTATAACTTTGAGGGCACGCCGATTCGGATGCACTTCCGGGAACGCCGAAAGCTTAGTGACTAGGCAATGATTCGGATTCTCGACGATC
>SYKL01000110.1 GCA_005797785.1 Pseudomonadota bacterium
ACAGCTTTCCTCCGCACACGTCGGCGACGCGATCCCAGACCTCGTCGACGCCCTCCCCGGAAACCGACGAAAAGGGAATCAACACATCGGGTGGCAGCTCTAAACCCTCTTCCAACGCCCGCACTCGGGTGAGACGTTCATTCCGAGTCAGCTTGTCCACCTTCGTCGCCAAAACCAGCACCGGAAGCTCCATTTCCAGCATGGCATCGATGAGCATGCCGTCCAATTCCTGGGCTTCGCGGCGGATGTCGACCAACAGCACCACCAATTTCAAAGGCTCCCGCAGCTGAAAATAGCTTTCGATCATGCCTTTCCATTCAGCGCGAACCGCCTCGGGCACTTTCGCGAAGCCATACCCTGGAAGATCGGCAAATACGCAGGCATTTCCGATCTTGAACAAGTTGATCGTCTGTGTGCGACCCGGACGCGACGACACCCGTGCGGCTTTTCGCGTTCCAAGCAGTTTATTCAATGCGGATGATTTCCCAACATTCGAGCGCCCAGCAAAAGCTACCTCGGGGAGCCCTAAATCCGGAAGCTTCCCTGGAAAACTGCCGACAAACTCGACCGCACCACTCTGGTTGCGCATGCCTTCTCCGAGCGCTCCCCTTAGCCTGAAACCGGGCTGGCGCCCTCCCTTCGCTTGGTCCGAGCGATCCCTCGGTTCCAACGAAAGTGCAAATCCCGGTGACATGGGGCGGCGAGAGTGCGATACTTAGGGCGTTCACCCTTCACCCCAGGGAGGCCGCTGTGAGCGGCTTTCAACGACCGATCGCCATCGAACGCATCGCCGCGGACCAGAAAATCTGGTTCATCAGCGATCTGCACATGGGCGACGGGACCCCCTGCGATGTATTCTTCGGGAAGGACCGCCATTTATTGGCACTCGTGGAAACCGTCGAACGCGAAGGCGCCATCCTGGTCGTCGTCGGTGATGCCATGGATTTCCACCAAGCGTGGACTTTTACCCGCATTCTTCGCGCCCACCAGGAACTGCTCGGCGCGATGAGCCGCCTCGGACGCCAAGGCCGCCTGTTGTATGTCATCGGCAATCACGACTACGACATCGCTTTGTACCGACAGGTCCTCAACTTTCGCGTATGCGAGGAATTGCATATCGGCAATCAAATTCTGGTGCAGCACGGCTATCAGTATGACCCCTTCATCGGAACTGCGTTGGATGGCACACATGTGGCCACCAAGGTTCACCATCTTATCGAACGGTATTTGAATACTTGGCTACGGATACCGCTTGGCGAATTCTATACCGTTGGCAACCGGGTTTTATTCTGGCTGGTTCACAAGATTGCATTGGGACTCGGCGGTTACGGTCGCGCGATGAAGGCCATTGGATTTCCTCGGAGCCACGACCACATAGAGCGACAATTGAACTATTGGGCGCGCAGCAACATGGGCGATCCGATGTGCATCTATCGCCCAATCCAACAACGCCTCCGCGACGATACCTGGACCTACATTCTATGCGGACACAGCCACCTTCCAGGCATCGTACCGGAGGGAGATCGCGCTTACGTCAATACGGGATCCTGGAGCTTTGCATCCTCGCACTACGTGGTCTGGGACAACCAGCAATTCGTAGTGAGAGATTGGATCACGGGTCGTGTGTTCAAAGACGAGTTTTACGAACCTCTTTTGGACGGAACGATCGACGAAAAGGACTTTTGGCAGTGGTGGCGCGAAAACTACATGGGGTACTTTCGCTTCCGTGAGGGCGAGGAACGACGCGGACGATTGCGCGGTTGGGAATCCTATGTCCGCGATCATCAATACCTCGCGCAGCTGGAACCCCTGCCGCAAAAGCTCCCCCCCAACATCGCGCCGATTGAAACGGGACTGGTCGACGACACAGCGGATCCTACGATTGGAACGCTGCGTTCCGAGGGACGCGACCCAAATGACCCCGAACCGGCCGCAGCGGAAAAAGCATGATCGTCGGCAACAAGCACTATCGAACCGTCGAACTCCGCGGTCACCGCGTTCGAATGATCGAACAACGTCGGCTGCCCTACGCCTTCGAATTTCGTGAAACCGAGCATTGGACGCAAACCGCAGCCGCCATTCGTGACATGTCGGTGCGGGGGGCCGGAGCCATCGGAGCCACCGGCGCCTTCGGCCTTGCCCAGGCCGCCCTTCAGGCATCCGACGAGCATTTCTCAAAAGAGGTCGAGGCCGCTGCCGAGGGCCTACGCAGCACCCGCCCGACGGCCCAAAACCTATTCGCGGGCGTAGCTTTCGTCCTCGAAGCCATACAATCGGAGGAACGCCCCTCCCTCGCCCGACAAGCGGCGGTCGAAGCGGCCCAACTGTGGGCGGATGCTGACGCTCGTTCGTGCGAGTCGATCGGCAAGTTTGGTGCGGAGCTTTTCCCCGACGGGTGCCAAGTTTCCACGCACTGCAATGCGGGCTGGCTGGCGTTTGTGGACTGGGGAAGTGCGCTATCTCCGTTGTATGTAGCCCATCGCATCGGCCGCAAACTGCACGTCTGGGTCGATGAAACCCGGCCTCGAGGTCAAGGCGCCCGACTCACCGCATGGGAGCTCGGCCAAGAGGGCGTTTCGCACACCCTCATCGCCGACACGGTCATCGGATCGTTGATGGCCCAGCATCGGGTAGATCGGGTGATCGTTGGCGCCGACCGCATCGCTCAAAACGGCGATGTGGCCAACAAAATTGGCACCTACTCTCTAGCAGTGCTCGCCAAAGCACATGGCATTCCGTTCTATGTGGCCGCACCGTGGACCACCTACGATCCGGGGTGCGCTCATGGCGATCTCATTCCCATCGAAGAGCGCTCCGAAAATGAGGTTCGCCATGCGGAAGGGCCCGACGGCCCCGTCCTCGTTGCCTCCGCGGCGTCGCGCTGTTGGAACCCCGCTTTCGACGTCACTCCCGCGCGCCTGATCACCGGAATCGTGACTGAGACCGGTATTTTTGAGCCGTCCCGCCTTCACGAAGCCAGCGAATCGTAAACCGCTTTACGATTTACCGCGCCTGGTGCCGTGACGTCAGTTTGACAGTATGTCCTTATTACGCCAGATATATGGACCCGGGGGAAGCATGGCTCTCTGGGTTGGGTTGCTCGCGGGCTGCGTCACATTGGTCGCCGGAGACTCCGATTCGACGTCGGACACCGATTCCGGAGTTCAAGACTCGCCGGCGGACACTGATTCCCCCGTCGACACGGACGTTCCGGTCGACACCGATTCAGCCACGACACCCCTCTTTCCGGCGGTGTTGCGATTTCCTTACGCCGAAGCTGGAGCCGGAGCGCAGAATCTCCAGTTCGAAATCGAAAATCCAGGGGACGTAGCACTTCCACTCGAGTGGTCGTTGTCCAATGCATCTTTCGAACTTCTCAATGCTCCATCGAACCTCGCGGCGGGCGGGGTGGAGACCGTCGAAGTTCGCTGGCTTGGCGCCGCAGTGGAGTCGATCGCGAGCGCGTCGCTTTCCCTCGAATGGCCAGATGGAACCGCAGAAATCCACCTGTTTGCCGTAGCCGGTGACCCCCAGCTTCCCGATTTTGCATGGTCGGATTTTGAGTCCTTCGGCGAACAGGCCACCGCCGGCCTCCCGAAAGCCCCCTTCCCCGACGATTCAGCCTCCTGGAGCGACGACACGGTCCTGGTGTTCCTGCCCTCCGGTTTTCGGGATCGCACGCTCCAGGACGTCGTTTTGCATTTCCACGGGCACAACTCGACCGTGTCCGCGACCGTCGACGCGCATCACTATCGGGAACAGCTTTGGGCGAGCGGCCAAAATGCGATCCTCATCGTGCCACAAGGTCCGGTGAACGCCAGCAGTGGGAACTTCGGAAAATTGATGGACGCCGGCGGCGTTCGCGCGCTGGTGGATGAGGTGCTCATTGCGTTGTACCGAGATAATAAGATTCAAACCCCACTTGTCGGCGATGTGTTTATCACCGCCCATTCCGGAGGCTACCAAGCCGCCGCCGCCGCTGTGGAGGTCGGAGGTTACCCCATCGCTCAAGTAGGCCTGTTCGACGCCCTGTATGGCGAGGAGAACACCTTCAAGCAGTATGTGTTGGAGGGCGGTCGGCTGCGTTCCAACTACACCTCTGGCGGCGGCACCGACGACAACAACCTGGAGTTGATCGATGCTTTGGAGAATGAGGGCGTCGAGGTACACACCGCCATGACCGATCTGGCGCTGATCTCCAACGATCCGATCGTCGCTTTCGTTGATTCCTCGCATACGAACTCCACAGAGAGCGAACAAATCTATGCAGAGCAGTTGCGATGGGGGCTGCCGCGTTCGCGTTCCACGCCGCGAATAGAGGTACGAACGGCGCTTCCGTCCGATGAGACCGTAGAGATTGTCTGGACCGCTCCGGCCGAATCGGATCTGGATTCACTTGAAATTCAAGGCTGGTCGGGATCTTCTTGGGACACGCTCCAGACAGTTGGCGCGGCTGTCCGCGCTGCGGAGGTGGCATTAGCCGAACCCACCACGCTTCGCATACGAGGTGTTGTCCCCGGACAATCGTCGCTCGCCTCGGATGCCTTCGCCGTGGCCCCAAACCCCGACGTGCTCGTCGTTGCTGGATTCGATCGGTTAGACGGTTCGTTTGGCGAGCTGACCAACGATTTCGCGGCGCAGATCGGACGTAGTACGAGCACTCCGGCCTTTGCAAGCCACGAAGCGGTGGTCGATGGCGAAGTGGATCTCAGCGCTTACGCCGCAGTCGTCTGGTGCCTCGGCGACGAAGGGAGCCTCGATATACCGTTTACAGCCGCCGAGCAGGCAGCGCTCGAGGATGCGGTCGCTGGGGGCACCGTCGTCGTCGCCTCGGGCAGCGAAATCGGGTACGTCCTGCGGGACGACCCCTTCCTGGAAACTGCATTTGGAGCGGATTATTCCGCCGACGATGCGCAAACCACCACCGCCACTGGCACGGGGCCACTTTCCGACGTGGGGACGCTCGACTTCGGCTCGGGCGCTTATCCCGAGGAATATCCGGATGTTCTGATAGCAAAGGCTGGCGCCGAAGTGCTCGCGCAGTATTCCACCGGCGGCGCCGCGGTCGTGGGCACACCAGGCCGCGGCGCATTGGTCGGGTTTCCGCTAGAGCTTTTGCCGGACGATCAGCGCAGCGCCCTGATAGACAATCTACTTGACTATCTAATGGACTGACCTCCGCTCAGTGACCGCATGGAGCGAGCTCGGGCCAATCCAACCGGTGGTTTGCGTAGGCATCTTCGTTCGTGATTCCAGTGACTTCCAAGGTTCCTGCAAGATCGCCGACCAAGAATTGCTCGGCGTTCGGAATCCCCACCGCCTTGTAGGCTTCGATGTCCGTGTCCGCATTGCCGTAGGCATAGACCAGCTCAAACCCCTGATCCTGCAGGCCTGACAGCACCTCCGTCTTGTACCCAGCGGGGTCAAATTCGATGAACGCTGAGGAGAGAAACACATCTTGCTCACTTTCGTACGGGAAGTCGTGCGCATCGAGCCATGCCATCGTCGCTTCACGGGACGATGAGCCGTCCAACAATGGAAAATCCTCTCCGCGCGCGGTCACATAGAAAATGCGGTATCCGCGTTCGTGCCACTCCCACATCAGCTCGTTGGCTTCCGGGCGCATCGCGGGATCGTGAGTAGGATCGGCCAATTGCGCGAGCCACTCCGAGTCCGCGGTGGTCATCGTTTCGTCGATGTCGGTGACGATCGCAGTGACGGTTTCGTCGGTGACCGGCGGACAACCGGTATCTTCCGTGTCGTTGGTCTCAGAAGTATCCGCCGTCTCGCCGGTTTCCTCGGTTTCAGCCGTATCGGGGGAAACGTCGGTGTCGTGGTCGCCGGAGGGGTTCTCGTCGATCGCATTGGCGGGCGTCCCACAAGCACCCAGAAATACCGCGCTCATCCCGAACCACTTTCGCATCCCAACCTCCGAACGGCGGAGCATTTCTGCCCCTCCGTTCATAGCCGGCGGACCCGGACATGGCGTGAATTTTCCGTGTTCAGCTCGGATTCACGCCGGCAGGCTGACTTTGAGCAAATACCTCGGCCCACCGAATCCGACCCGTCAATTGCATCAATGCAAACAGGGTCAGAATGCAGAGCACCGTGACCGTCAATCCGGTAAACCCCTCCCAGAAGTGGGCCAGCGAAAAGCCGATCAAGTACACCAATTGTGCCCCTCCCGCCTCTAGAAGTGCGAATCTCGGCCCCACCGCCAAACGCAGGTAACTGACGACGAGGATGACGCTTGTTGCCGCGGACAATGCAAATGCCGCCTCGACCGGAAGATGATCTGCGGTGTAGGCGAACAACAGGTGAAACGAGAAGAAAGCAGCGGCTACCATCAAGTGATTCATTGGGTGGACCTCTACCTTCTTGAGAAGACCAAGGGCAAATACCCAAATCATGAACAGGCCGAGAGAAATCGGCGCTGAAAAACTCATCGAGGAAGCCAGTTCACCCGGTTGAATGCGCTCGGGCATCACCATACCCATCCCTTTGCCAGCGATCAACCTATCGAATGCCCAAGTCAACGTCCAGCCGTCCGACGTTCGCGTCTTGCTGGAAGGGGAGAGCGTGCCCGCGGGGAAGTCGATCGCTGCAAAGTCGGTCTGCAGGGTCAGCGCAAAATCCGTCACCTCCCCCACCCCATTCACCGGTAAATAGCTCCAGGATTCGAGCCCCCGCGAACGATAGCCAACGGAAAACGAGACCTCATCCCCCGGCACCACGTTCACCGGCACTCGCACGACACCATATTCCAGTTTGCCTGTAGTCTCCTGACCGTTCACTTTTAGCTGAAAGGCGTCGTAGACGCCGTTGGGATCAGGCAGGCTGAAAACAACCCATGCAACGCCAGTTTCTGAGCCGCGATGCGTCCAGCTCCAGTCGCCATGAAAATCGACATCGTACAGAGGAAACCAGACCAGGCCTTTTCGGCGTTCATCCAAAGACAATGAGGTAGTCAAGTTGCTTGACTGTACCACTTCCGCCCGCTGGCGGGTCTCTTTGACCGTGATCGTCGACACCACCGGCACATTGTTGACCATCTCCGTTTGTTTGGTCTCGACCTCCTCTACCCACGTCATCTCGACAATCGGGGCCGTCTGCGCCATCGGACGGCCCCAAAGCTCGGCGACTTCTCCCTCTAAACCCCGTTCTTGGGTATCCGTACGGGCGATCATGGTACCGCCGAGCACCACCCAGCCAAAGGACGCAGCGCAAAAAATAATAGCCAAGGCGAACAATCTGTAGAC
>SYKL01000111.1 GCA_005797785.1 Pseudomonadota bacterium
CGAAGCGAACCTCAACGTACTCCCGGTCGCGGGCAACGGCTCAGACACCTCATCCGAGCTGTCGCTCGACGAACCCGTACAGCCCATCAAACTGATCGAAAGGGCAAGAACCAAACGTGGAACGGTCATATTAGGCCTCCTCAAACAGGCCGGCGATCCGGGTGGTGCTAACGGTGTCTGCATGCGCCTCGGTGCCCACATTGGCCAGAATCGTGGCGATCAAGTGCGCGGGAAGTAGCGGTTCCGAGCCTGGTCCGCCGCCCTCGGGATCCCAACCGATCGCCTCCGCATTGTCATTGGTAGCGCCGATCACCGCGCCATCCTGCACGCCGCGGCCCATGAGGATCGCTGAAGCGCTCTGCCAATGTTCGGTGCCACCGGTGGTGCTGAACATCGGCGTACGAACGAACTCAGACGTGATGAACAGGGTGGTCGTTTCCGCTAAGGAATACCCGGGCGCCGCAGGATCCTCGGTTTCCAGCAGATCGGTGACGAACACATCGAGGGCCGCGGCGAACTGCTGCATGAGCGGCAGATGTACAGCAAGTTGATTGGAATGCGTATCAAAAGAAGAGAAGTTGGTCGTGATGTACGGACAGAGGTTGCTGACCATCAACCGATACAACGACGCGAGCATGCGCGCAGGGCCAAGATCGTTGACTCCACCGGGCGCGCCATACCGGGCTTCGTCATCCGGCGTGGGCACCAGCGTGCCGGCGAGGCCGAGTTGGTAGATCTCCTCGATCCGCGATGAAGATGACCGCCAATTCGCAAGGGCATTTCGGTGAGACCGCGGAAGTCGATCGTACACATTCTTGTCCAACGCCTCGATCAACGCGTTCGCGTCTTCCACCTGCTGTTCGGTAAAATGGTCCAACAATTCGCCGGGCGCAATCTCCGCACTGCCCGGTCGACCGATGATCCGATCCAGTGCATCGATGCCCTGGGTGTACAACGGAGGAGCGGTGTCTCTCGTCACGCCCAATGGAATCGGCAAACCCACCACCACATGCGGCGGGAAGATGGCCGAATCGGCACCGAGCAATGCCGGGATCGCCGGGTAGTCACGGGTATTTGACAGGCTGAGGTGTCCCGAACTCATGTATTGGGTCGCAAAATCGTGCGACGATACCTCCATGAACATCCCATTGACGAACGCCGTAGGCATCCGCGCAAAAGCGTTTTCGGCAGGAATCATCCCCGGTCCCATCACCAGGGTGGGTTTGACGTCCACCGCTTTCGGCATCAAGGCCTCCAACAGGTGGGAGGGATCGTAGACGGGGGATTCTCGCTTCGAACCGACGATCGGGTCCGTCGCATACGCGCTGTCCCAGCCTCCGGTGAGGTTGATTTGCACGAAACGGCGCGCCACACCCGCCGAGCCCGCGCGGCTCGACCCGCCGAACAGGAACGAACCTGTCGCGGCCAAGGCGCCCGTCGCCGCCAGACTCATCCGGAACAGATCCCGCCGAGAAAAACCATTGGAGTGTTTCATCGCCATGTGTTCCAAGTCTCCATGCTGGCGGTGAGGGCGTACAGTGTCACCATCCACGCGGAGGCGACGCTTCCATCCCGCACCCGAACCGTTTCGAATGTCGTTTCAATCAGCGCGATCTCTTCCGAAGTCGCCTCGCGGGAAAACAAGCGGAGGTAGAAGTCCTGTACTTGCGCCTCCCAGCGCGCGCGGGACTCCTCGCCATTACCCGGAAAGTCCTCGGTCGGGCTGCATTTCGTAAACAGCGTATCGGTGGGCGGTGGCTGCTGGAGCTCCTCTTCCACCAGATGAACCGCGATCGGCCAAGCGACGGTCCGCGCCACCAACAGGGTCTGCACCTTGGTGGAGGGGTCGCGCTTGCGCACGTAGTACGAAAAGTCGTTGCCCCCGAGTGGGATCGCCAAGTCCGAGGTGATGTAGCTGTGAAGCTCACCATTCCCCATGTCGAATCCGTAGTTTTGACCGAGCGACTCCTCCAGGGAATTGCGCACTTGCTCGGGAGTGAGGCGGGACACGCCTGCAGAAACCTCCTCCGACCCCGCGGATGGCTCGGCTCCCGGGCAACCCGACAAAGCGACCACAAGGGATATCCAGGCCCCTCTCGAACGCAACCGCCACATGAAAACTCCTATAGGAAACAAACAAAACGGCGCACCCGTTGTCACCCTGAACCGATGCTACCACAGCCCCCCAGAATGCCAACGAGTCAGCGTTTTTGGTGACGGTATGGTGACGCCCGGGCGTCCCCATCCGCTCAGGGTGGGTCTATGATGTCTCATGGAGGAGACATGAAGCGTGTAGGCTGGGCCGCGTTGGGTTTGGTGATGGGATGCACAGGCAGCGAAGGAAGCCGGGTGGACGACGTTCTCGCACTCGATGGTGACGCGACCAACGGCGCCGACGTGTTCGGCGATACCTGCGCGGTCTGCCACGGAGACGACGGATCCGGAGGCTCGGGGCCCGACCTGACCGGCCAGGACTCCTTAGAAACCGTAATTTCGTCGGTATTGAACGGCAACGGATCGATGCCCGCTTTCGACGGTGATCTCACCGATCAAGAGATCGTCGATGTAGCGGCGTACGTCACCGGCGGGTTTTGAATCGGCCGCGCAGGACAACGACCGCCTTCCCTCGTGGTAACCTCCGCGGGGAGGTTACATGCGCATTCAACCGGCGATCCTCGGCGCAACCCTGGGGTTAAGCTTGGCCTGCGGCGGAATGGGCCCGGGGGGAGCCGTCGGCGGAGGGGGTCACACCCCCGTAGAACTCGCCGGCACCCGTTGGCACTACTCCAAACTCACCGCCGACGAACGCCGCATTTACGAATTTCTCGCGGATGGAACGGTCATCCGGTACGACGACAACAATGCTGCCGTCGATACGTGGACCCGCTCCGGCGACAACGTCTCGATGGTGTTCAACGGGGGCGGACTCACCTACGAAGGCCAAATGTTGGGCGATCACACCATCGTCGGAACGGGAACCGCCGGCACAGACACCTGGGACTTTCGGATGATCCGCATTCCCTCTCCCGCAGAGTTGGCCTGCGAACCCATCACCGATGTATCCGGCACCCGTTGGCGCCTGATGCGGGTGGGCAACAGCGGCGATGGCGCACTCATCGATTTCATCCCCGGCGGGCGGTTTCTGCACCATGAGGACAATTCCGCATCTCCGGACTCCTGGACCCAGTCCGGGACCCAGGTGAACATCCAGGTCAACGAGGGGCTGTCTTATGAGGGCACCATGATCGGGGGCCACACGATCATTGGTATTGGGAAAACCTCCGACGAAACCTGGAACATCCGCATGTTACGGGAGCCCACTCCCGGGGAACTGATCTGCCGTTGAATGCAGACGATTTCAGTCGCGATCGGTCGGAATCTCGGGTAGTTTCGTCGCGCCCGATCCGAGGTGAGCGTGTCCCCCGAATTTACCCCTGTGCTTTCCACCGTTGGCGGGGCTTTGATCGGCCTCTCCGCTTCGGCTCTACTCCTGTTCGAGAGCCGGATCGCCGGCATCAGCGGCATCGTCGGCGGGCTGTTCACGCCGTTGAAAGGTGACACCGCCTGGAGAGTCGCGTTCTTGGCCGGGTTGGCGCTGGCTGGGCTCGGCGGTTGGTGGTTCGCCCCGCAGACCGTCGCCGTGACCATCGACCGTTCCCCGTGGATGCTGATCGCCGGTGGGCTGATGGTGGGCGTTGGAACACGGCTTGGAAGCGGTTGCACCAGCGGACATGGGGTGTGCGGGCTGTCCAGACGAAGCACCCGTTCACTCGCCAGCGTGATCACCTTCATGGCGGTGGGAGCGATCGTCGCGGTCACCGTTGGTCAGCTATACAGGGGTGCCCGATGAAGCGCCTGCTGCTTTCGCTAGGTGCCGGCTTCGTTTTTGGGGTGGGCCTGCTGATCTCTGGCATGACCCAGCCCGCCAAAGTAGTAAACTTCCTTGACGTGTTGGGGGCGTGGGATCCATCCCTCGGGTTCGTGATGGTGGGCGCCATCGGCGTTCATTTTCTGGCGTACCTGTTGGTTCCGCGGCTGGCCAAACCGTTCTGGGCGAAGTCCTGGGATCTCCCACCGAAAAAGGGGATCGACGCCCCGTTGATCCTGGGCGCCGTCCTGTTCGGAGCGGGCTGGGGATTGGGGGGCTATTGCCCAGGTCCGGCGCTGACTTCGGTGGTGGCCGGTGCCCCACCGACCGTACTGTTCACCGCCTCGATGTTGGCGGGGATCGGTGGATATGCGCTGTGGGAGCGGTTTTGGGCCAACCGAGAGGTGCCCGGTATGGCCGGCGGAGCGCTCTAAAAGACCGGTTGCACGAAGTCGCTGCCGTCCTCGTTCACCATGTCGCCATCCTGCCCGTCGTACAGCACGACATTCATGAAGTCGGCGTCGATCGCCCGCGATAGGGCAAACGGGGCGACAGCGGCCCCCCAAGGAAGACCGGTTTCTTGCGGTGCACACACCACTCCGTCCTGCTCCGAAGGAAGCGCCGCGTCGGACGCCAACAAGCAGTAAGGGCCGGTAGCCTCCGGGAGCATGTCCGATTCAATGCGGAACAAGAAGTCATCGCCTTGCCGGAAACCGCCGCGCCCGTGGATGGTTTCCACATTGCTCTGCACCACGCCGTTCCAGAGTGAGCGTCCCTCCCTCGCGACCAAGAAGTCGCCGACAATCTGGTATTCCCCGGTGGGATTGCCGAGGTCGTCCACGATTTCGGACGCCAAGCCGATGTCGCTGGTGCGGCTCCGGAAGGTCTGATCGTCGTCGTTTCCGAACACATCGTCCGGCCCAGAATAGGCGGTCGCGTGCGCAAACCCAAGGTCCACCCAGGCGTCACCGTACCCGTCGTCCGCAACCGTCACACTGTACACCGACCAAATGCGCACCCGTGGGCCGCGCTCCAGCGGAAGCTCGGTGTTGGTGGCGGAATAATCATCATAGGCGACGAAGCGGTGGACCTTGGTGCCGTTGGCCAGGGTTTCCACGCCGTACACCACGGTCATCCCCGACAAAGAGGAGGCGCAGTCGAGGCGGCGATCCGTGGCCAAACCGTTGTCGATCGCCCCGTAGAAGGGCGCGTCGATCGTGTCCCAAGCATCGAGCGAAGTACCGCCCACGCAGGTCACCGAGGGATCCAGCGCTTCCACGCCGTCGGCGATGTCGGCCGCATAAGAAATGGGGATGCGCAATTGAGAGACCGGGCCATGGAGATCGGTGCCAAAGAAAGAGGCGAGCATGCCCGCGTTGTTCGCTTGGGTCCAGACGTTCCAGCTGGAAGGATCCTCAGCTTCGCTCGCAAAGGAGGCGTTGTCCTCGGGCAGGTCGATCGCGGGAATCGAATCCCAACCCACATCGGCAATCACCGCGCCGACCGACGCATCCCACAAGGCTTCCGTTTCTGTGCTTTCCGGATCCGTGGTCTCTGGATCGACGCTTGGCGCTTCACTTTGCTCCGCATCCGTTGGAGCACAAGCCGCTAGGAACAGGACCGCACCGATCGCGTGAAGCTTCATGAACCCTCCTGTCCAAGAGGGGACGGCGGATGCCCGCGCACCCTTGAGGGTCCCAGCGTTTTATTCCAAACAAAACCGTCATACCCTTGTGGAACGGCTGCGAGAGCGGTGCTCCGTCTACCAGCAGTAGTCTTCCGACCACCCCGCCCAACCCTGGGTGTTGCTCATGACCATGGGCTCTGGAAATGCAACATCCGCGTCGACATAGGTCGTGTACTCATCGACCCAGTATCCGTTGACCAAACGGTACATCTGCATTTCCACGTCCCGGGCTGAAAACCCAAAGCTGCCGGTGAACGGACACCCGGTGATTTCCACCGTCCCGCCCTGAGGCCTCGCCCAGAGCAATCCTTCCCCAGTGTCTTGGTAGTGCTCCATTTCGTTTTCCTCATAATCAAACACGATCAAATCTGGGTATTCGTCGAGGTCGATCTCCACCGTTCCGTCGTACTCAAATCCGTCAAAGGCGTAATCGTCCGCCAGGAACGCATCGAACGTAAAGTCGGCCGCCCCCCGAATCTCGTCCGTGTTGTAATAGGCCGGGACGCTTGCGTACCGACCCGAGTCCACGAACCAATACGAAGACCCGAGCTCACTCGCACCCGAATCGGAGTGGAAGCCGTCCGAAGCGTCCAAGCGCAGCTCGGCGTAGGGCTCCGTCGGATTGTCGGGCGTGTAGGTGTCGGAAGACCCCCCACAGGTAGAAGCCAAAACCGACAGACCTACTGCAAAGTGTTTCACAAACATCGGACCTCCAGAGTTCCCGAAAGCGGGAATGCTCTGGAATACCCCCACCAGCACCGGGAGTTGTTGCAGTTTGTGATCCCTCACCGAGCCGTGTACGTCAAATCCTGCGGCAACGCCGCCTCAGGCGCGGCAGAACGGGGTGGAGCAGCTTCGGGCGCGCGCGATTGTTTTGCAGGCATGGAACCCTGTACGCAATCTGAGACCCCGTCAACAAAAAACGGACACAGTCGTCACAATTGCGCGACGCCCGAGGTCGGTCTCTATCGTAAAGCGCTTTACCATCGACTTGACAAGAGCCAGGGCCAAGTTCCAAACTCCGCAAAAGGAGGCCAATGCGGATCCCCCTGCCCGACGGGATGATCGACTTGCCCTGCCGCGAAGTGCACAGGGGCGGCGCCTGCGTTCTGCTGACCCCCACCGAACAGAAACTGATCACCTACCTCGTGGCGCGCGCGGGAACGTTCGTTCCGTTGTTGGAGCTGCTCCGCGAAGTCTGGGGTTTTCAGAGCGATGTCAGCCTGCCGACGATCAAAGTGGCTACCCACCGGCTTCGGAAAAAGATCGAACCGCATCCACAAAATCCCGTCGTACTCCTGACGCGGGCGGGCGTGGGGCTAAGTTGGCAGGCAACCGTTCCATTGGCAGAGACTGCCCAAGAACCGCACGAAGTGCCAGGACGCGAATCCGACCAACGGCGCCTGCTGTCGCTGGCCGCCAAACACCCGGTGGTCACGATCACCGGCATTGGCGGCATTGGGAAGACCCGCCTCCTGCAATGGTGGGCGAGGGCCTGCGGCGAACCCTCCCTCATGGTCTCCCTAGAGCAGGCTTCCTCTCTGCAAGATGTGGAGGCCGCGATCCGCGCCGCAGCCCGACTGGACTCTGAGGCGTCCTTGGATGCCTGGCTCGCCAGCCGAGCAGTGAGTTGGTTGTTCCTAGACAACCTCGAGCAACTGGTCCCCACCCTGCTCCCCTGGTTGCTCCAAAAGCACCGTCGCGCGCCACAGTTAAGATGGGGTCTCACCAGCCGCACACCGCTCGGTCTGTCCATCGAATGCCTGCTTGAGCTCGATGAACTGGCCCCCGAGGCCGCTCGCAGCGTGTTTCTCGAGGTCCTGGAACAGCGCGGAGTTCCGGCGCCCGATCCCGCAACGCTGGAGCGTGCACTCGCGTTCACCGGGGGATGGCCGTTGTTGCTTCAGTGGGTCGCCACTCGCGCCCGGTATGTCGATTGGCAACGATTGACCGACGAATTTGCCGCCGCGAATCAGCCTGGTCCGAGCGTCTCCCAGGACCGGCACGCATCACTCCAGGCCACTTTGGAAGGCTCGTGGGCACTGATGTCGCCCACCGACCGAGCGAGCATCCAGGCCCTCACCGTCTTTCGGGCGCCATTTACATCTACGGACGCCGTCTTCGCCCTCGGACTGCCCACCGAAAGTCTCCGAAATCTCGTCGACCACCACTGGATCCACCGCTCCGGGCACGCCTGGGCCTTTCACCCCCTCGTCCGTGCGTTTGTTCGGCAAACCGAAGGCGCAGCCCGTCAAGCCCAGTCCGCAGCGGAGCGGTACATCGGCCCGCTTCTGGAACGCATCCACCGTCAGGGAACCACGGAAGACGCGGACGACAGCGTGGTTCGGATGTTGGATCTCGCCGAGCAATACCCCGAGCTGCCCCATTGGAACGATATTTTGCTGGACACGGTGTTCCACTTTCATGTGGCCGCAAGAGGTCAAACGGATCTGTGGGTGGCGGTCGCGGAACGAGCCCACCTTCCACCCGCACAACGGCAGAAAGTGCTCGCGCGAGCCGCACTCAATACCGGCAGCGGCGAACACACTCGAGCCTGGTTGGAGCGCTTGGCTGCGGGAACGGTCCCGACCGACCCAATCGACGAACCCTTGATCACCCTCGCGCTATTCGCCGCGCAGCGGTTTGAACACGAAACCGGGATCACCGTTCCGGGGTTCGACACTTGGCCCGCCGCGCTCGAACCCCTCCGACAGAGCGGAAAATGGACATCCCTAAACTCCCAGGTTCGGGATTTCCTCGTCCGGTTCACCAGCACCGAAGCCCGTTTGCAGTGGGCGAGCACACAACAGGTCGTCGCCGACGTGAGTGCGATCGTGCCCCCGAATCCCCCGGACGAGCTCCAGCGCGTGATCGGCAGCCTACGGTGGTCCGTTGCCGATCTGAGGGGCGATCGAAACGTTCTCCCATTCGCCCTCGAACAGATGCGGCTAGGAACTCCACACCTTTCTATCGAACGCCTGTTTCGCTCAGCTCTCATCCTCGATCACGTCCCCCTGTACGACGAAGCTGAACGCCGGCTCAACGACGCCGGCGACCTTCCCGAAGGCACCGAACGCCGCATCCGCCGGTTTCGGATCCTCGGACGGGTGTGGTTCCAACACCCGGAGGCCGCGGAAGCTCTGGCCTCCCTTCCTGAACCCACCGATCGGCTCGGCCAACAACTCTCGGAGTTCGCCCTCGGCCTTCATCGGATCACAGCTCAGTCAGACGCGTGCATCGCTTTCGCGGAGTTTCTGGGCAGCCTGGCGCCGTCAAACCAGATTTACCGCGCGCTCGGCCGGATAAGGCTCGCGGAGGTCGATCCGGATGCCCAAAACTCGGAACGGTGGGCTGCACTCGCTGCCTCCGATCTCTCCGGTCTTCCCCCCGATCACCCGCTACGACGGCGCCTGATCAATCGTGTTTCTGGTGGTAGCCGCTGAGGCTGGTAAAATCAGCCACCACGGGTTCGCCCTCGTCATTTTCGTACTCCACGTGGGTCAGCACCGACACATCGTGTCGCTCCCAACCGTCAACCCACGTTACTAATTTGGTCGACGTCTTCCACCCGTCGATCAGGTTCCCGGAGTTGACGTTGTCCATCGTCTGAAGATCGGATTCGGTCAAGTTGGCCAGGTACTCCCAATGGTTTTCCTCCACTTCGTTCACGATCGTGGGCGTGCCATCCCTCTCGATAAAGTAGGCGCCCATCCCCCCGTCCTCGTCGACGTATACCCCTTCAAGGAACGCCACCTCCTGCGTCCACGATCCACCGTCCATGCTGTCCACGATGTCCGCCAGGGCGCGGTCGTCCTCCAGGCGGGGGTTGCTGCCGATCACCTGGTCGGTCCAGGCGTACAACGCCACCGGAGCATCGCTCTCATCCAGCCCAAACATCTGCCACTCTCCCAAAAAGGTACCCACGATCCGCTCTTCCACGAACGCGAGCGCCTCTGCTCCGTAGACCGCCTCCACGTCCGAGTCTTCCGGCGACGTGCAGGCCAGGGCCGCGAGCAACAAAAACATATGTCCCCCCGGGCAAGCGTACCATCGCGCTACCCCAGCGCCTTGCCAAACCACGCCGCGGTCACCGAACAATATTGTTCGAAACAACCGTACTATCCGACATCTCGTGACTTGAAGCGCAGCTTCCCCTGTCATACAACCTCATCAGGAGGGAGCATGCGCTCTGAAACCCATCGACGTGCCTTGATCGCTGCCGCGCGGATCGCCGCGGGAGCCGCCATTTTGGGGGCCTGCAGCGGCCCCGCTGAAGTGCCTCCGGAGACCACCGTGGTTTCCGAGCCCACCGAGGCACCGGCGAACCCCGTACCCGCTCCCACCCCAGAGGAAGTTCTCGCCTGCACCGAAATGGTCGACAAAGCGGATTTCAAAGCGGAACCCTTAGCCGCCGAGCTGCTCGCCTGCTGCAGCACCCTGGCTGAGGACGCTGACAACCGTGCGGTGGCGGGCACGCTCTCCCAGCAATTCCCCCACCGCAACGAATGTTGCAGCGCCCTCAACTGGGGCGGAAGCATGGCCTGCACCCCTTGGGGCCCCCCGAATCCACCCACCATGGCCACCGCATGAACCTCGATCTCACCGCCGAAGCGCGCCCGCTTCGCCCACAGGTGCACGCCCTCGACTCCCTTCGGAAGCCGGCGATCGCCACCTGGAAGGGCCGGATGATCAACGAACACGGCTCCGCGCGCGTGTTTGAGGGGCTAGCCGAACAATTCGATCGGCTCGGCGCCGGTTGGGAAACGGCCGCCAAAGAGTGCCGCACCTTCGCGGCAGAGGAGCGGCACCATGGCGCTCAGTGCGGCGCCGTCGCGGAAGCGTTGGGAGGGATCGCCGTCGCCGAAATCGGCGAGCCGCCGGTGTATCCCCTCCACTCCGACGTAGGTGGGATCGAAGCCACCGCACGAAACCTCCTGTCGATCGCCTGCATGTCGGAGACCGTTGCCGTCGCCTTGATCGCGGCCGAGCGCGAAGAAATGCCCGACGGGGAGCTGCGGGAGCTGTTGACCCGGATTTGGGCCGACGAATGCGGCCACGCGCGCTTTGGGTGGGCCACGCTTCCGAAGTTGTTGGAAGCGGGGGATCCAGGGTTGAGGGACCGGCTTCGGCCGTGGTTGGCGGTGGCGTTAGCGCACTTGGAGTCCCACGAACTCGCGCACCTTCCGATGGACGCCATCGGAAGTTCACCGGAGGCGTCGGCGCTGGGCCTGTGCAGCGGACCGGACGCGCGGGTGCTGTTTTATGACACCGTCGAGCATGTGATCTTGCCGGCGTTGGAAGCGCAGGGGCTACCCGCGAAAGCAGCATGGGAGGAGCGGATTCGCGCCGAACCGTAATCCGCCGAGCTACCTACTCCTCCATACACAACAGCCCGGCAAACGTCAGGTTGCACTCCAGCATCTGCATGCTGGCGGGAACGTCCAAGAGGGCCGTATTGACCATCGCATCGCTGATGTTGGCCTGTCCCGTAGTGGCGGTCCAATTGCCGCAAGTGTTGAGGCCCACCGAATCCATATCCTGCGCACCCGACCAAACCCGAGGACTGCCGCCATATTGACTGCCGTCCGCCAGCATGTTCGCCGCTGTCTGCCAATAGTCGTCATCGAAGAACGCGGCGGCGGTGGGAGCCAAGGGAACCCCGTCCACGCGAACCCAAGGCAAGCCGTTGGTGTCAAACCGCGATCGGATCGATGCCGTGGTGGTGGCCAGGGCTGCGAGGAAGGTGCGACCTCCGCCAATACCTGCGTTATCGGCTTCCAACTGGCATTGTGCGTCGGCCGCTGCGAGCCCACCACCTACAGGGAACGCTTGGGATAAGAACGCGATCCGGCCCGTGACGGGCTCGGGCGGCTCCAGCGTGAGGGTATGGTCCACGCCAAAACACATCAGCGGCTGGTTCGCCGCGCACCCCGAAATGGTGACGTGGTTCCGGTAGCCAAAACCGATGGCGCTGGCTTCCCCCAACTGCGGGAAAATGCCTGTACCTAGGGAATCCGTCCAGTCCGCGCAGTTGGAGGTGCCCGCCGAGTCGCCCGTCCATACCAGCCGCTTCACGACCGTCCCCCCGAATTCATTGACCCGGAGCGGGTAGTAGTTCAAACCGTCGTTCAGGTCGGCCACATCGCTCGCCACGAACTTGCCGTCCGGCCGGACCCATCCGGCCGCCGATCCCAGTCGGCTGGTCGCGTCGACGCCATTGGTGCTCAACAGGGCGACATAGGTGCCTGGAAGGCTCGCCGCATCGGCCGCGTCTTGGCATTTTTGGTCGGCGCCCGCCAAGCCACCGAGGTTGCCATTGTATGGGGTGGAAGTAATAAAGGCGTAGTTGACCGTCATGGCGATGTCGGTATCGGAGACGTCCGTGTCCACCACGTCCGTATCCGAAACATCGGTGTCCAGAGCATCCGTATCCGAAACATCCGTGTCGACGACATCGGTGTCAACCCCATCCGTGTCGGAAGTGTCGGTATCTCCCAGATCTGTATCCGGGGCATCCGTATCCGAAAGATCCGTGTCGGCGACGTCCGTATCCACCACATCCGTATCCGAAACATCCGTGTCCGCGGTATCCGCTGGATCATCGGTTTCCGATGGTCCATTGCACGCTCCCAACATCAGGGCGGCGGCGGCCAGCAGCGGGGGAACAACAGGGAAAACACGGGTGCGCTTCATGGGGACTCCTGGGCGCGAGTGTACACCACTCGCGAACGTTCCGGCGTCGACGTCCACTGGTGTCCA
>SYKL01000112.1 GCA_005797785.1 Pseudomonadota bacterium
GGTTTTGGGTGAAATTGTAGGTGCGAATTCGCTCGGAGCGATCGCCGGTGCCCACCTGTGCACGTCGCGCGGCGGTTTCTTCGGCTTTTTGCTTGGTTTGTTCCATTTCCAGCAGGCGCGCTTTGAGGACGCGCATCGCTTTGTCCTTGTTTTTCAACTGGCTTTTTTCGTCCTGGCATTGGACGATCAGCCCGGTAGGAATATGGACAATTCGAACCGCGGAATCCGTGGTATTGACGGACTGGCCGCCGGGGCCACCGGCGCGCATGGTGTCGATGCGTAAATCCTTCGCATCGATGCGAACTTCCACTTCGTCGGGCTCGGGGAGCACAGCGACGGTAGCGGTGGAAGTGTGGATCCGGCCCTGCGCCTCGGTCACGGGGATGCGCTGGACTCGGTGAACACCCGATTCAAAGCGGAGCATTCGGTAGGCGGCTTCGCCCGTGATCGAAGCGATGATTTCCTTGAATCCCTGACTTTTGCCGGATCCCCCGACATTAAGCGGGCTTGAGGACATCACGTCAAATCTAAGACCGTGACGTTCGCCAAAACGCTGGTACATCCGGTAAAGATCACCTGCAAACAGGCCGGCTTCGTCGCCGCCGGTTCCGGCGCGAATTTCCAGCAAAATTGGGCGACCTTCGTAAGGATCCGGCGGCAGTAGGCGGATCTTGAGCTCCTGGGTCTCCAGAAGCGATCGCTGCTCCAACTCGGCGACCTCCTCTTTGGCCATCTCTCGCACGTCGGGATCGCTGTCTCCCAGCATTTCTCGGGAGGAGCTGAGTTGAGCCAGCGTGCTTTGCAGCTGCCGATAGGCGTCGACAATCCCGGTCAAATGCGAGTGTTCGCGGCTCAATTCGCGAACGCGACCCGACTGAGACACGACCTCCGGATCCATCAACATCCGATCGAGCGCTTCCAAGCGTTGCGCCAGAGATTCGAGCTTATCGAACATCGGAGGTGTCCAGAGGCGATGCGTTCAACTCGGTGTGGGCGCGCCGAAACGCGCCCACACCGTGCAGAATCAGGCTGGGGTTTCGCCGTCGTCGGGACGTTGGAAACCGTATTTCTTGTAGTACCGCTCGACACGACCGGCGGTGTCCATGATCTTCTGGTTGCCGGTGTAGAACGGGTGCGTCTCAGAAGACACGTCGATCGTCGACAACGGATACTCGGCGCCATTGTGCACGCAGGTATCGCGGGTGTGGATGCACGACTTGGTCAGGAACTCGAAACCGTTGGAAACGTCCCGGAACACGACAAAGCGGTACTCGGGGTGGATGTCCGCCTTCATGAAGCTCTCCTTGGGGGCAGCACGGCGTCGTGGCCCAATCGTCGAAACGTCTTCATCACCCGTCTTAGGGCGCTTGTCAACCTTGTTGGGGGTGTGGAACTAACCGGCCGCGGATCGCGCTTCCGGGGTGAGTTCTGGCGCCTTTCCGTGCAGGGAGGCGGCGAGATCGAGAAGGACGGTCGCGTCCTCTACGACATCGCCAGTGAGTCCGGTACGGAACTGAACAAGTGCCGCGGCTTCGTGGGCATCCAATAGCCGTTCAGCGCGGTGGTTGCTGGAGCGGCCGGCGTCGATCGAGGGACGAATGCCGCGATCGGCAATTTCCCGCGAGAACACCAACTCCCAATTCACCACATCGCGCAGGTCGTCGATCAAGGCGTGATCGAGTTTGCTGTCACCATCGCCGGAGACAATGCCCAAAACGGTGAGGGAACCGCCCTCTTCGAGGGCGCGGGCGGATCCCATATATCGGCGGATGCGGTGCAATGCAGCGGAGTCGACACCGCCAATGTCTCGCCCCGAAGCGGGGATTTCAGCGAGGCAGGCGCGGATGAGCCGGGTGAGGGAGTCCACAACCAACACCACGTCATCGCCTCTTTCCACCATTCGACGTGCTCTTTCGAAGACAATGTCGGCGACTTGAAGATGGCGGGCCTGAGGTTCGTCAAAGGGGGTCGCGATCACTTCCGCTCGGCTTTGGGTGCGCCACTCGTTGATCTCTTCGGGGGCAGCTGCCAAAAGTAGGACCGTCACTTCGAGGTCTTCGTCCGCCGTCATCCGCTCGACCAAGCGACGCTGAACGTCGAGCCGTCCGGTGCGCGGGGGCGCAATCCACAGGCCGCGTTGCCCCAACCCCAGAGGTGCAACGAGATCGATCGGTCGGAGCAACGCATCTTCGTGGAGAGGAATTCGCTCGTCGGGGTAAATGGCCGTCAACGCGTCAAAAGACGGCGACTTCACACCCGCTGGATCGCCGTTGATGCTCTCGACCCGCAGAAGGGCAGTATAACGCTCGCCTTCCTTAGGAGGACGCACGATTCCGATGACAGTGTCGCCGGTTTGCAGTTCAAAACGCCGAATCTGGCTTTGTGAGACGTAGATGTCCGCTGAGCCTGGCAGAAAATTATCTGCGGGGGAGCGTAGAAATCCGAACCCCTCACCATGAACCTCAAGCACGCCTCGCCCGAAAATCGAACCGTCCTTCTCTCCGACCTTTTGGGCGATGGCGAAAACCAAATCCCCTCGACGCATGGAATCTACACCCGGCACGCCTAATTCGCGGGCCTGACGCAACAATTCGGGAAGGGGTGACTGATGCA
>SYKL01000113.1 GCA_005797785.1 Pseudomonadota bacterium
CGCTGCGCCTTGTCCATCTCGCCCTTGACTTCGGTCTGGATCTTGTTCGAAAGCTCCAACACCTGAATTTCTTTATTGAGGAGCGCGATCGCCTTCTCCATGCGCTCTTTGGTGGAGACCGTTTCCAACAGATCTTGTTTTTCCTCTGGAGGAATCGACAGATTGCTGGCGACGATATCCGCAAGGACGCCAGGTTGCTCGATCGAGCGCACCAAATAGCTGGCTTCCGCTGGAATTTGCGGTGAAAGGTCGATGATCTTTTGTGCCAGCTCGCGCAAGGTCTGCATCAAGGATTCAACTTCGGCCGCCGGCAATTCGTCCTTCGGGATGACGGTCATCCGCGCCGACAAGAAATTCTCCGAATCGGTCCATTGTTCGATGCGAACCCGCGCCAACCCTTGAATGATCACATTGCGCTTGTTGCCAGGCACGCGGGTCGAGTTCAGGATTCGGACGATGGTGCCCACCTGATACAGCTCTTCCGGCCCCGGGTTTTCCGTTTTTGCCTCACGCTGAGCGACGATGCCCAGCAGGCGGCTCTCGCTCGCCAGAGCTTCCTCGACGGCGTTTACCGACTTTGGACGTCCCACATTGATGGGTACGGCCAACACCGGAAAAATGACCGTATTTCGAATCGCGAGCACGGGAACGTCGAGAATGGAGGGGAGATTGGTGGTGGTATCGGGATCGGAGGGAATTTCGAAGGCCATGCTGTCCTCGTCCGCTGGGGCGTTTTGCGGCTGTGAACTGACCTACGCACGGTCCCTTCCGAGACAAGGCCCAGGCCAATTCATCGGAGCACGCTACACCACTGGCTAGACCGCAAAGTCATATTTCCAATAGATGCCGTTTCGTCCATCGCTTGTTGTTTGTCAGATACCTTCGATCAACGCCGCCACCGCGGTGCGGCTCAAAAGGTGTACACTTCCCCCATGAAAACACGCGCCCCGATCACCCTCATTTCTTGCAGCAGCGGTAGAGAACTGGCGGGGAAAGTCGCCAAACATCTCAATGTACCGGTCACCCCGAGTGAAGACGTCTGGTTTTCGTGCGGAGAGGGCAAACACGTCATCGGAGAAAACATCCGGGGAACGGACGTCTACCTGTTTCAGCAGGCGATGGTGCCTGGGCATACGCGCTCCGTTTACGACCGCTTTGTCATGCTGTTGCACGCCGTAGACGCCGCGCGTCACGCCGATGCAGCGCGAATCACCGTCATTCTTCCGTACCTCCCCGGAGCCCGCCAGGACAAGCGTAAGGGGCGCACGCGTGAGGGGGTTTCTACGGGTCTTTTCGCCCGCCTGCTCCAGACCGCAGGCGTTTCCATGGTGATCACCATGGAGCCACACAACGAGGCGATCACCGGTTGTTTTGACCCACAGCACTGTGTACTAGAGCCCGTTTACGTGACGCACGCCTTCGGCCGTTGGCTGGCATCGGAGGGTCTGGCCAATGAAGTGATCGCTTCCACCGACGTTGGCGGCCTGCAACTGGCGCGAAGGTTCGCCAAAGTTCTGGAGCGGGACATCGTCGCTCTCTCCAAAGAGCGCAACTACAGCACGCCCAATTCGGTCGATGCGACGCAGGTGATCGGCAATGTCGAAGGCCGAAGCGTGTTGGTGATCGACGACATCGTCGACACGGCCGGAAGCGCGGTGGCGGCGATAGAAGCCTTATGGAATGCTGGTGCGCGCGAAGTTAACCTCGCGACCATCCATCCCGTGCTGTCGGGGCCAGCGTGGAGTCGACTCCAGAAGCTATCGGACAATGCCGCTTCTCGCGGCGTATCATTTTCTTTCGCGGGTACCTGTTCGGTCGTGCACCCGAATGCGCCATCCTGGTATCGATCCTTCGCCTTCGATGGGCTTCTTGCCGAGGTCATCCGCACCGTCAACTCATGCGGAAGCGTCCGCGGCGTGACCGAGGAATAGTAAACCATATTGACCATCCGGGCGCGAACGGATCCAGCGCACCGTGTTGATCTCCTTCGGTGGCTGTTCTAGGATGGTCCATGCTCCTGTTGTCCTGGCTCGCATGCACATCGGAAGTCCCCAGTCGGTACCTGGTGTTACAACCGATCGACGGTGAATACACCGCCGCACCGATGGAGATCCCCTCCCTTGAGGATCCTCGTCGTTTGACGGGCGCTCTGGGCGACGGCGTGCACGGGGGCGAGGTGAGCGTGGAGCTGCTGGAAGGGCTGCGCACCACCACGACGATCACCGGAGGGCGCGCAATCAACATCGGCTTTGCGGTGGACAGCGGCTTAGGCGTCGCGACTGACCCCACCGGCATGGCTTTGTGGAGTTTTTATGCCCATTTGGACGCCATGCGCATGGAGATGGGCGCGCTGGGATACGACGTCGAACCGATCTTTCCCGTCGAAGCCATCGTCTTTGAACCAACCCTGGTCGCCTTCCCCTTTGCTTTTTCGAATGCGGCTTATTCCGCCGACGCGGATGTGTTCGTGCTGCTCCCGGACGCCTACGATGGCGTGCCGTTTGCCGCCAATGTCGGCATCGTTCGCCACGAGTTCAGCCACGCTTGGTTCAATGAGCTTACCGGCGGCTCCCGCGACTCCTATCTAGATGAATGGTCGTTAAATGAAGGTTTTGCGGATGCCGTCGCTGGCCTGACCTTGGACGATCCCATCCCCTACGCCGCCACCATGGACAACGAAAGCCGCGATCTTACCGGAGATTGGACCGCCCCCGACGCCGAGGGCTCAAGCAGTCCCTACACCATGGGCACCGTCTATGCGTCACTGGTATGGGACCTTCGCGAAACCACCGACGATCGGGAGGATACGCTCGCACACCTCATCGATTCCTTGCTCGCATGGCACCTGGGCACCAACGCAGAAGAAGGCGCCGCCGCCGAGTTTCCGCGTTTTTTTGTAGAGAGCTACCAGGCCGATCCCGACACCTTCGCACAAGCCTGTATTTTCGCCGCCTTCCGATTTCCCAGCCTTGAGATTCCCGCATGTACGCCCTGATCGCGGCAGCCGGTATCGCGATGGCCGGT
Source organism: Pseudomonadota bacterium (assembly GCA_005797785.1). Classification (GTDB taxonomy): domain Bacteria; phylum Myxococcota_A; class UBA796; order UBA796; genus SYKL01. The sequence goes on from SYKL01000113.1 coordinate 3,025, forward strand.
GAATACGGCCTCACGGCCCAGGCATACGCCTGGCCAAACTCGGCTCGCCACGAAATCGCCCCGATGGGCACCCTTTGGGGCTCTTGGGATTTCGGCCGCTCTGGCGGGATCACTTTCGAAGGGAGCGTTGGCGGCAATACCTTTCGCACCGATGCCTATCGTTATTCCATGGTTCACTTTCGCCCGTCGCTGCTGCTCGAACTCCGAGCCAAACGACAAAGAACCACCTTTCGGCTTGGGTTTGGCCCATCGGGCACCTTTCGGACCGTGGCGATCACCACCCGTTCCTACCGGATCAACGTGATGGACATGGGTCCCGGCGGCCGAGTGCGAGCGGCGTTGGACCTTTCCATCGCCGAAAAGGCCCATTTGATCTGGCACATGGGCAGCAACCTCACCCCTCTCGGCGTCGAACTCGACGCAGGGCTGGGAATCGGCTTCAACCCTTGATTCCCCTCCTGCTCGCTCTGATCGGGTGCAGCAGCGTCAACACGCTGTATGGCGCACGCACGCTCGAACCGGGGCAAACGTCCACTACGCTCGCACTGTCCGCAGGGAAAAATACCGATCCGCTCGCAGGTACCACGGCAGGCATCGCTCCCCTCCCCGTATATCCCCAGGCGGACATCGGCCGCCGGTTCGGGATCGCCCCGGATCTCGATGTCGGCGGACGACTCTCCATCGGCGGCCTCGGTTTTGACGTGCGCTACCGCTTTTTGCACACCGAGCAGGTTCACCTGGCTGCCGCCCCAGGAGTGTACGGCTCCTACGCCCCGCTTCAGTACATCCCCGATGCACTGATTCCGATCGATGTCACCGCCGGCCTCGCGGAAGCCCGCTTTCCACTGTTGATGGACTTGGACATCTCCAAAGGCTGGACCCTCGGCGCCGGAACCCAGGTGATCGGCCGACAATTCTGGATGCGGGTGCGCTCTGGCGACAGCGATGGCACCGGGTCCCGATTCGAATTGCGCACCGGCGGACATGTCCGTACCGAATTCCGTTTTCGTCGCTCGTCGTTGTCGGCCTCCTTCGATGTGCTCGCCGATCCATTGCGCAACGCCCCCCTCGCCTGGTCGGGCGGCATTCAAATGACGTTTTACACTGATCCTTGGCGTCGCGAGGAGCGCCGAGATCTTCGGCAGTGGCAGCGGGTCCCCACAGCCACTCCAGGCAAACAACCATGATTTCCTTGATTTGCAGCCTCGCGATTGCCGGCAACGGCGGGTTTGAGACCTTCGGCACGCTTGCAGGAGTGCCACAACCTTCGGCGATCCCCTCTTTTCATGTGGAATACGGCGACCGCCTCCCGCTTCGCCCTCCCGGGGTCAAAGTCCCCGACGCGCCAATGCTCCCCTCCGACGCGGAGTTAGCCGAGGCCACAGACGCCATGTACACGGTGTTTGTCGATCGCATGACGGCCGACGGCTGGACGTTTGTAGACCGAGAGAAACTTACCTCTGACGCCGTTTATCTCTCCTTGCCTGAGGAGCGCCGGGGCCATGTTCACGTCCCGCACGGCTTTCGCCCGTCGCCGCTCGGGGATGGGCGCCTCGCCGCCCCACGCATTTTGGCCCCACTTGAAAATGCACTCAGCGTTGAAACTTTGTTTTCCGTGGTCGTCGCCATCCAGTGGTGCGAGGTGGACCAGAAGCCGGTTCCTTGCCTTCGCGGGTTCGACACCGCCTATGGCTTCGGAGAACCTGGGTTTACACTGAGCCTGTACCGTGGAAAGCTCAGCCGCGGCTCCAGCGTTCGGTTCCTGCAGGCCGGCGGAATAGTCAAGCGGTTTACTTTTGACCGGGACCGAAAAACCGGTGCCAATCTGGACCGCCCCATCCTGCCCCGAAAGCCTGGCACCTATACCGAACAGGCCAAGGATGTGTTCGAGCAAGGGTTGGACCGGGCGTTACATCTGTTCCGGCGGAAAATTAAGCCTCGACTAACGTCTTTGACGCCAAAGCCCCCGCCAAAGCCCGAACCCCCAAAACCTCCACCAGACCCCCCGAAGCCCGAAACGCCTCAACCAACGCCACAATGTTGGCCGGCAGACAGCTGCGGCGACGGGCAGCCACCTCACTAAATCCCCTTTCTCCGGAGACAACATGCGTATAGCCATGGCGCTCGGTGCTCTCGTCCTCGCCCTTGGTTGCGGCGGCCTGATGGGTTTCGGCAATGAGATGGGTCGAGGCCAAGCTTCGTCGGGCACGCCGTTCAGTTTTTCGTTCACGACCAATACGGACCAGCCGCATCAACTCTGGCTGGACTACGAACTGACATCCACCGGCCCTTTTGAAGTGACCGGGCCGCTTGAAGCCAAGGTCAATGGCCAGAGCGTCGGCACATGGACGCTCGATCTTCGCCCGGATCAAGCGCCCATTGTGGGTGAAACCACCCAGATGTCGATGAACAGCATGAACAGCTCGGTGAATGGGAATTACACCGCGTCGGCCACCGTCTGGCTGACGGAGGTTCCGGCGCAACCCCAAGGAACGACCGTGGAAATCAGCGGTACCTGGACTGCGGGCGCGAGCACCACGGTGACCCGCCTGGAGCCGATCGCGACCGATTGATGGTCAAGCGGTTGACCATTTCATCGCGCGATCGATGCCCTCGTATCAGCCGTACCGACTACAACAGCCCCAAAGCCGCATGCGCCGCCGCCAACCGCGCGACCGGCACTCGGAACGGGCTGCAGCTCACATAGTCGAGGCCGATCTTGTGGAAGAAGCCCACGCCTTGCGGATCCCCTCCATGCTCGCCACAAACGCCCACCTTGAGCGTCCGCTTCGTGGAACGCCCGCGTTCGGTAGCCATCTGCACCAACTGGCCCACCCCTTCGATGTCGAACACCGCAAGCGGCGAATGCACGAGCAGCCCTTCCCGCTGATAAGGAGGGAAGAACTTGCCCATGTCGTCGCGGGAGAAGCCGTACACGGTCTGGGTGAGGTCGTTGGTGCCAAACGAGAAAAAGTCGGCGTGCTCCGCCACTTGATCGGCCAAGAGGCACGCGCGAGGCAATTCAATCATCGTGCCAACGGTGTACCGGATCGGCGTCATACGCGATCCTGGATTGCGGGCACCGTATTCGCCGATCACCGCCTCAGCGGTCTCCACGACCAGATTCCGCATCCGCTCTAATTCGGCGGGGAGCGCGACCAATGGGATCATGACTTCAGGTACTACTTGAACTCCGTCGCGGGCCAATTCGCAGGCGGCCTCGAAGATCGCGCGGGTCTGCGTGCGGTACACCTCGGGCGCGGTGATGCCCACGCGAACGCCGCGGTGGCCGAGCCTCGGGTTCGCCTCTTCCAACGCTTCCAATCGCGCTAGCAGCGCTTGGACGCTGACGCCCAGCTGGGCGGCAACCTCGGCGACATCTTCCTCGCGATCGGGAAGGAACTCATGAAGAGGAGGATCGAGCAGGCGAATCGTGACCGGCAGCCCCTCCATCTCGACGAACAACTCTTTGAACATCTCGCGTTGGATGGGGAGAATTTCGTTCAGCGCAAGCTGTCGAGACTTCGGGTCATCCGCGAGGATCATCCGACGGATTGCGCGCAGGGCGTCCGGTTGGAAGAACATGTGCTCGGTCCGACACAGTCCAATGCCGACCGCGCCGAGCTCCCGAGCGCGTTTGGCGTCTCGGCCGGTATCGGCATTGGCGCGAACTTTCAGGCGAGCGCGCTCGTCGGCCCATCCCAGCAGCTCGGCCATCGAACCGGATCCGGTCTGCGGCGCGAGCATATCGACCTTTCCTTCCATGACTTCGCCGGTGGCGCCGTCGATGGTGATCCAATCGCCCTTTCGAACCACCGTGTCGCCCGCATAGAACAGCTGGCGGCTGTAGTCGACGTGAAGCTCGGTGCAACCGACCACGGCGGGCCGGCCCATGCCGCGGGCGACCACCGCCGCATGGCTGGTCTGACCGCCGCGGGCTGTCAAAATACCGGCGGCAATCGTCATTCCTTGGATGTCTTCGGGGGAAGTCTCCAGGCGCACCAGGATCGTCGGCTCATCGCGATCGTAGTACTCTTGGCATTCCGCAGAATCGAACACCACTCTTCCCGTGGCCGCACCTGGAGATGCGTCGAGTCCTTTGGCGATCACCTTCTTCTTGGCGCCCGGGCTGATCACCGGCCGCATCACCAGCTCCAACTTCGCAGGTTCTACCCGACGAAGTGCCTCTTCTTTATTGATCACACCCTCGGTGACGAGGTCGACCACGATCTGCACCGCCGCAAACGGGCTGCGTTTGCCTGTCCGGGTCTGGAGCAGCCAAAGCTGGCCTTTCTCGATGGTAAACTCGATGTCCTGCATGTCGCGGAAGTGGACTTCGAGCCGCGCGACCAAATCGGCCAATTGGTGGTAGGCCTCGGGGAGAGCATCCTCCAAACGCCGACCTTCGCGATCGCTGTTGCCGTTGAGCGGCAGCGGGGTGCGGGTGCCGGCGACCACATCTTCGCCCTGGGCGTTCGGAAGCCATTCGCCGAACAGGCCATTTTTCCCGGATTTTGGGTCGCGGGTGAACGCCACACCGGTGCCGGAATCGTCGCCCATGTTTCCAAACACCATGGCTTGGACGTTGACTGCGGTACCCGAATCTTCCGCGATCCCATTGCTCTTTCGGTAGTACCGGGCGCGGTGGGTATTGTAGGAAGCGAACACCGCATTCACGGAGACGCGAAGTTGCTCGGCTGGATCCTGCGGAAATTTCTGTCCGCTGTCGACGATCACCTTTTGGAAGGCCGCCACCAGCGCCTGCAGATCCTCGACCGAAAGCTCCGACACCGGCTTTTGACCGAACTTATCTTCCTGGGCGCGATGAAACCGGGTGTAGTGGATCCCGAGCACCACATCGCCGAACATCTGCACAAACCGACGGTAACTGTCCCAGGCAAACCAGGGATTTCCGGATTGCTCGGCCAAGCCGAGCACCGTCTCGTCGTTCAACCCCAAATTGAGGATCGTGTCCATCATCCCCGGCATCGACGCGGCAGCGCCGGAGCGCACGGAAACCAGTAAAGGAACTTTACGATCTCCGAAGGTCTTCTTGGCGCGCTGCTCCAGCACCACCAAGGCGCGGTCAAACTCCGCTTCTAACCCCGGTGGCCACTGTTCGTTGTTCTTGAAGAAGAAGGCGCAGGCTTCGGTCGAAACCGTAAACCCCGGGGGAACCGGCAATCCGAGGTTGGTCATTTCGGCGAGGCCGGCACCCTTACCGCCAAGCAGCACCTTCTGCTTGCCGTCACCGTCCGCTTCTCCGTTTCCGAAGGCGTAAATCCACTTTTTGTCGGTCATGGGCGGCTCCGGAGGTTCAGCGGGTGGAAATGCGGGAGAAATCGGCGACCCACAGGCTCAACGAAGCCACGCGGGAAAGGAGGTTCAACCGGCGCGCAGTGCCGATCGGGTCGTTGGCGTCATTGACCAGGACCGAGTCGAAGAAAGTGGCGATCGGCTCGCGAAGGGTCAGCAGATCCTTCAAAATCCCCGCGTAGTCGCGCGCCTGAATCCGACCGTCTACACTGGAGCGCACTTGCTCAATTGCTGCTTCCAACGGGACTTCAGCGCCGGTCGTGCCACCGAGATCCCCGGACGGTGGTGCGGCGGCCGCCTTGCAGATGTTCGAAACCCGCTTCAACAAAGCGACAAAGGAATCAAAATCCGCGGATGCCGCCAACTCTCGAAGGGCAGTCAACTTCTGTTGGGCCGCCAACGGGCGACGCTCCAAGCGTCCACCCTCACTTTCCCAAGATTCGGCGATCGCATCGGCATAATCGGCCGGAACCCCCTCACCTGTCACCTGCGCCCTCCAGCGCGCGAGCGCAAAGTCCACCAGCGATTCCACCAATCCTTCGGCATCTTTGGGGATCGGCGCCGTACCGCGCTCTTTGTTCCACGCCTCAAAACCCGGCCGACCGGCCGCATCTTGATGGAATTCCTTCACGGCGTCGGCAAACAGCGCCCGCAACTCCGTGAACAATCCGCGTTGAATCAGCGTATTTACCACGCCGATGGCGGCCCGCCGCAATCCTTGTGGATCGCCGCCGCCTTTGGGCACCAGCCCAATTCCAAAGCATCCAACGAGCGTATCCAACCGATCCGCAAGGCCCAAGGCTGCACCTTCCGGCGTCCAGGGCACGGCATCCCCTGCAAACCGAGGATGGTAGTGCTCTTCGATCGCTGAAGCCGCCGCCTCCGGCTCGCCTTGGCCAAGCGCGTACAACTTGCCAATATGTCCTTGCAACTCCGGAAACTCGCCAACCATCTGGGTCAGCAAGTCCGCCTTGCACAATCCGCCCGCCGTGCGAACCGCGCCCTCGTCCGCACCCACTTTCGGAGCCAACAACTCCGCTAAAGCCGCCACCCGACGCTGCTTATCGGCCATGGTACCCAGGCCCTTGATCCACCGCATGCGATCGAGGCCAGCCGCAAATTCGCCGAGCTTTTTCTTCTTGTCTTCCGCCAAAAAGAACCTTGCATCGAAGAATCGGGCCCGAAGCACCCGTGCATACCCAGAAGCGATCAGCTCCGCATCGCCCTCAGGGTTGTTGCTGATTACGACAAATTTATTCGTCAGTTTCCCGGCGATGAACACCGGAAAATACCGCTGGTGGACTTTCATGGATTCGACCAGCAAACGCGGGGGCAGATGCAAAAGATCCGCCTCAAAGCTCCCGATCATCTGGGTGGGGCACTCGACCAGGTGCAACACCTGCTCTTCGAGGGCCGCATCTTCGATCCGCTCGGCCCCAAGCGACTCCGCTGCGCGATCCAGCATGCCGCGAATCGTCGCCGACCTCGCTACAAGATCGGGCTCTACCCAGCGTTTTCGCAGTCCCGCCAGCCACTCGTCGGCGCTGGAAAAAGTAAAGTGCTTGTCTTTTGCCAAGCGGTGCGCTTCGGTTTCTCGACCAAAAGCGACGTCCCCTAACTTTCCAGGGATCACTTCTCCGCCAAACAGGGCGGCAATCCCCTGCAACGGGCGGCCGAACCGAACCCCTCCCCGGCCCCACTCCATCGATTTGTGGAACAGGATCTTCGCGATCACGTCCGCCAGACCATTGGCCAGGAGGGTGAACGTCTTTTCGCCGCCCTCATCGACCTCGATCGCGATCAATTTTCCTTTCGGAGAATCTACGATTTGGATATCGGAAACGTCCTTTCCTTTGCCCTTGGCAAAACCGGTGGCGGCCGGGGTCCACTGCCCATCCACCTGCGCACGATCCGCTGGAGGACCGGTGATCAAACGTTTGACCATCGGCTTTCCGTCGGCCACATCCGCGATCGCCACCGCCAACCGCCGCGGCGTCGCAAACACCCGCACCGCACCAATCGGCATACCGTCAAGTAACTTTACCAGTCCGTCGCGCAGGCCATCCAGGGCCGGCCGCACCATCGAGGGCGGAAGTTCTTCGCAGCGAACCTCAACAAAAAGTTCGGAACTCATGCGGCGTCCTCCCCCACCCAAGTGCGCGCGCACAAGCATGCCAATTCTCGAATTTTCCGGATGTATTCGGCTCTTTCCGCGACCGAAATCGCTTTGCGTGCGTCCAACAGGTTGAACACATGGCTGGTGGCAATGCAGTGATCAAACGCCGGCAATGCCAGCCCCGCCTTGGCCAAACGCTCGCACTCCGTGAAGTAGGTCTGAAACAATGGAAAGAGCTTTTCTGGGTCGCTGTACTCGAAATTGAACTTCGATTGCTCAATTTCGTTGCGTTTAAACACCTGACCGTAGGTGACACCCTCCACCCAAGTGAGATCGTAGACGTCATCGACCCCTTGAAGGTACATGCACAGGCGCTCGAGACCGTACGTCAATTCCACAGGTACGGGCTTGCATTCAATCCCCCCCACCTGCTGAAAATAGGTGTACTGGGTGACCTCCATGCCGTCCATCCACACTTCCCAGCCGAGCCCCCAGGCGCCCAGAGTGGGGCTTTCCCAGTCATCTTCCACAAAACGAATGTCGTGTTTCTTGAGATCGATGCCGAGCGCCTCCAGGCTGCCCAAGTAAAGCTCTTGACTGTTGGGCGGGGACGGCCGCAAGATGACCTGAAACTGATAATAATGTCCCAACCGATTGGGGTTTTCACCGTAGCGCGCATCGGACGGCCGGCGGCTTGGCTGCACATAAGCGCACTTCCAGGCTTCCGGATCGCCCTTCGCGCGCAGGCTGCGCAGAAATGTCGCTGGATGGAAGGTTCCCGCGCCCATCTGCGCATCGTGAGGTTGAAGCAGCACACACCCGTGGGCGCCCCAGTAGCGTTGCAGGGTGAGGATCATGTCCTGAAAATGCATGGCCGTCCTGTGCGCGGAACCGCGCCGAGACGCCGGAGGTAAACGGTTCCGGACGGGGAAGCAAGGGCATCGGCCTCAACAGCACGTACCCGACAACTGTGCCGCGTTAAGCATAGTTTCAGTCAGCCAGCACCTGATCCCGCGTCTCCCGCACAAATGGCAGCAACAGCATGCCGATCAACGGGACCGCCCCCACCCAAAACAACACATTCATGGCGGCATCCAGAGGCGTCGCCGCGGCCGACCCTCCCAAAAACGCGCGTATGCCCGCCGTGTCCGAGCCTTGGCTCGCGATCGCCCCTACCAAAAATGGCCCCAAAGCGGCAATCACCCGACCGGCATTGTAGCAAAAGCCGGCGCCGGTGGCGCGCAGACGGGTGGGGTACAGCTCCGGAAGATAGTAGGTGAAACTCCCAAATACCCCGAAAACGGTGAGTCCGATCGGAAAATACATGTACAACCGGGTATACGGGTCCATGGGCAGCCCAAACGTCGCCAGAATCGCGGCGGCCGAGCCCACAAAATACAGGCCGAACATCGCCCGACGCCCGAGCACCTTGCTCACCGGCACGGTGAAGAGCGTGCCCAAAAACCCTCCGAGATTGAACGCATTGGTGGCGGTGGCCTTCCAAGACTCCTTCATCATGGTGGCGGCCGCCCCGGTCAGCCCTTGCGCCTCAGCGGCCGTCGCAGCGAGCCCGTTGGCCACCACCGGAATGAAGGCGTTGCAACTCCACCACATCAGGAGCGCGGTCAAGGCCAACCCCAGGCCCGAGAGCGTGCGTTTCACATACTCGGGAGCAAAAATCTCGCTGAGTCGCACCGATTCCGCGACCGCCTGCCAGCGTTCGGGCTCCTTGACAAACATCCGCACCACCAGCGCCACCGCCGCAGGGATGAGCCCGCACAAAAACACATACCGCCAAGCCACTTCTGGGCTTCCCGCAAACCATTGACCCTGAATCGTCCACGTGACGTAAGTCGCCAAAAACAGGCCCACCGGGGCCGAGGTGTACAGCAAAGCTCCCGCCTCCACCCGACGCTTTTCGGGCACCACCTCCGCCACCATCGACGCTCCGGCCGCCCACTCGCCACCGATTCCGAGACTGGCGATCAACCGGCAGAACGCCAAAACATACAGATTTGGGGCAAGAGCGCACAACGCCGTCCCAAGGGAATAAAGCGCCATAGTCAGGAGAAGGGTCTTTGTTCGCCCAATTTTATCGGCGACCGCTCCAAACACAATGCCGCCGATCGCCCACCCCACCAACAGCAGGCTGGTCAACGCTCCCGTCCAAAATAAAGTTGCGGACTTCGCTTCCGCCGACCCCAGTTCCAGCCCCAACAGTGTCGGTACGCAATTGGGCGCGACGTAGTTAAACAATAGGCCGTCGAAGACGTCGAATCCCCACCCAAGCCAAGCCGCGAACAGCACGGTCCATTGGTAGGCATTCATGTCGAGAAAGGTGCGTCCGCCCGTCGCAGAAGAAGACATCAGCGCTCCAGCGAACGCCCGTTATTCACATTCGTCGTCGATCGCGAACGCCCAGATCAGCGCCGCCCACGCGCGATCGGAATCTTCGCCGGTCAGGAAAGCGGAGTGACAACCGGTTGTATCTTCCACACGCTCCACCGATGCCCCGAGGTCCTGCATGACCTCCGCAGCCTGATTTTGCCCATAGGTCCCATTTTGTTGGGGATCGTGATCCTGAAGGCCGTTGTAAATGTAGAACGACACCCCCGCAAGCAAGGTGGAATCCCCATCTTCCATTGCGTCCTGCACCACCGGTAAGGGATCGGTGCCAGGAGCCCATGCGCCGGAATCCGCAATGAACGTCGTACTCCATTGGTTTTGCTGGCGATCCAGGATCGCCAGGCCATATTGGTTGGC
>SYKL01000114.1 GCA_005797785.1 Pseudomonadota bacterium
CTAACTGAATAATGGCAAGGCCTCGCGGGTATGTGGAATGGCGGCCCAATGCTGACAGCGCGGCGCTGCTGGCGGCTGCGCAAAGTGTGCTGGAGGAGTATGCCGATTACTGGCCGCTGAAGAACGGCCTGCTGTTTGCGGCGCTGATCTTCTCGGGCCACTTTCTGACCTTAGACGATGTACTAAAAACGGTGCTTGGAGCTGCGGCATTCTCGATGCTGTCATCGTCTGGCTACCTGCTAAACGATTGGCTCGACCGCGAGGCAGATCGCAAGCATCCCAAAAAGCGCAAACGCCCTATTGCTTCGGGTGCCCTTCCCGAAAACCTTGCCTTGGTTGAGATGGTGGTGATCGCGATCCTCGGCGCCTCCGCGGCGTGGTGGCTGTCACCGGCGTTTTTCGCCGTTGCCATGGCGTACGTCGCGACCACGCTTTCGTATTCCCTATACTTTAAGCATTTGGTAATTTTGGATGTGATGTTCTTGGGCGCCTGCTATGTCTGGCGCGCCGTGGCGGGAGCGGTCGCGATCGGAGTCGGCGTGTCTCCCTGGTTATTCTTGTGCACCGCCTTCTTTGCGTTGTTCCTGGGGTTCGCCAAACGGCGTGCGGAGCTCGTTCAATTGGGCGAAAACCGCGGTACGCGCAAGAATCTCGCAGAATACAGCCCGCAGATGTTAGAGCAGTTCCAGGCCATTGTGACGGGAGGTACGGTACTTTCGTACGCGTTGTACTGTGTGCTGGGGCAAGGGCCGTGGATGACGTTGACCATGCCCTACGTATTATACGGTATCTTCCGATACATTTACCTGGTGGAGCAGAAAGGAGAAGGCGGCGCACCAGACGAGACCTTCTTAAAAGATCGGCCGATCTTACTGACGGTTGGCTTGTACGTGCTCACCGCAGCGGGCGTGCTCTATGCTGAGCAGATGGGCTGGATCAGCGGGACGCGGTAGTAGTAAAGCTCTTTACCATTTGGAGCTCGCCTTTCAAATCGGGCCACTCTAGAATGCGTGCGTTGCTAGCGTCCAAGGGAGTTCCGAGCTTTAAGCTCCCATAAACACCGTTGGCGGACCGAACCAGGGCGAAACTGCCGTCGTGGGCGAGTGCGACGGGTTTTAGGCCTGGGAGGCCGGCTTCGGGGATGGGTTGGCCGACCATTCGGCTTTTGAGCAGGTCGCCTTCGGTCCAAACGAAGGTGTCGGCTTGACAAAACACCGTTGATCCTATGGGAAAGCGAGCGATTTCTGTCGCCGTTGCGACATTCTCGGCGATGAGAACGTCTCCGGCGTCGACCAAAACCACCTTTTCCTCATCAAGCAGCTGACCGCGAAGAAGGGGGGGAGGAGCTTTACATTCGGTGCAATCGGTGAGCAGGGGGGTGGAGGCGTGGCCGTCGAGGTGGTTTTCCCAGCGTTGCCCGTCGAGAATGTAGCTTGCCCGTTGATTGCCGATGTCTACAAAAAACCGATCCGAGTTCGCTGGCACGGCCATCAGATCGCGGGTTCGCCCGTGAATGTCGATGGCCAGCAAGCGTTGGCCGTCGGAGACATACACCGCCGCGGGATCGAGCGGTTCGACGACGGTGATTGCGATCGTTTGACGGAGGCTGCCGGCGGTGACCGTCAACTGGGTGGAGCCGGACAATAGGCCCGTCAAAGTGCGCTCACGAACCTGAACAATGGCGGGATGATCGACGGTGATCTCCAGAGGTACATCGGGCAGGCGATCACCAGCGCCATTGCGCAGTTGTATTGTGAGATCGGTAGATTTTCCGCGGGACAGGGTCAATTGCTGCTCGGCGACCAATCGCGCGTCCCTACGGCAAGAAACCGCCGCGGACGAGGAATTGGAGTCCACCACGACTTGAACCAGCGCATCCCCGTCGCCCACGCACTTCAGCTCGCCGGAATTGGCGTCTAAAACGGCAACGCCTGTAGGATAAACCGACCATTTCGGCTCACCGGAGCCCTCCGGCACGCCCTCCAATTGCAGGGGCACCGGTCGATCGTCCAACACCAGTTCGGGTGCAATGACGCGAAGATAGCCAACATCTTCCGCGCAACCTGTGATTAGCGCCAACAGGGCCCAACGAAAGCCCTTGAACATCGCTGGCGATCGTCGCTCCTCCCGACCCCTGAATGCCGCATCCATCGCCCCTCCGCGTCAAGGTGTGTATCTCGGACGACAAATCCCTGGCGAAAATCGGCGCCACCGACAACACTGTAGGTGAGGTGGGACCGTGCCTTCGCTCCTGCTCTGGATTGGGCTCACATCGTCGGAGCTAGCGCTGGGTGCGGAAACGCGCCTTGGTGAGGATGTGTACGCGCGAAGCGTCGATTTGATCGACCGCCTGTATCTGTATCCCGAGAAAGTGGAGGCTTCGCAGCTGTTGTTCGCAGCCGCCGACGGCTTGGCCGACCAAGTGCATTGGTTGATGGTCGAGCGGGAGCCGGACGGGGTGTACCTCCGCCACGGGGACGGCACGCCGGTGGGGTCGGTTTCGGTCGCCAATCTGGACACGCTTCCGGACGCATTAAGGGCGTTGGAAGAGGTGATTTCAGAGTCGGGATACGCCACGGGCGATGTGGATTTGCGCCTCGAAATCGTCAAGGGGATGACCAATGCCCTCGACCGGTATTCCCGCGTATTGTCCGGAGATCGCCTGGATCGCTTCGATCTCCGGTTGAAGGGGACGCTGGTCGGCGTGGGGTCAACGGTCGACCTCGTCCAAGGAAAGCTGGTGATTCAAGCGATCACCGAGGGAAGTCCGGCAGATTTGGGCGGTTTGAGGGTGGGCGATAAGTTGATCCGTATCGACGGTGTGTCCACGGTGAACATGTCGGTGAAGGACGCTTCAACACGGATTCGCGGCGACGTGAACACGGTGGTCACCTTGACCGTCGACCGAAAAGGTCAAGTGGTTGACATTCCGCTCACCCGTGCGGAACTCGTCATTCCAAATGTGACTCACCGAGTATTAGCCGACAACATCGGTTATCTCAAAATTGATCATTTCTCCCAGCGCACGGTCGAAAATCTTCTGGGGTCGATGGCGGCGCTGAGATCCATGAAAGCCTTGGATAAAGGTCTGATCATCGACCTTCGGCACAATACCGGTGGGGCGATGTCCGACGCCACCACGTCTGCCGACCAGTTTGTGACCGAGGGTATGCTGCTTCGCACCGCCGGAGCGGACGGCGGACGCGTGCAAAACCTAAAAGCACGGGTGGACGCCGTGGATGCGGGAGATGAGCCCAAAATCCCGCTGGTGATCTTGGTGGACGAGGACACGGCCTCCGGATCCGAAATCCTCGCCGGCGCGCTTCTGGAGCTCGATCGTGCGGTGATCATTGGGTATCCGACCTACGGGAAGGGCACCGTCCAAAAGACCTACAATCTAGGGGAATCTGCGCTTTTTAAGCTGACCGTGGCTCAGTACATCCTCGCCAACGATCGCCGGATCGCCGAGGGAGGAATCGTTCCCGACGCGGTCTTGGGTCCGGTGGAAGTCGACTCGCTTGGGATTCGGTTTCGGGGTTGGGAGGAATCCCGGAGTCATGCGGCCTGGGACAAGCTGGTGCCCGTGGTCGCGGAAAAAGAAGATTCCGGCAAATGGAAGACCGATCCTGAGGCGTTTGCGATCGAACTCGGACGGCGCGTGATTCTGGCCACCGAAGGATATGATCGGGCGTCTACCCTGGCGGGTTTGGAGCGCGTACTGCCTTCGTTGCGTACTGAGCAAGACGCGGATTTGGTGCGGGCTTTCGAAGCGCGCGGGATCGATTGGCGGGCGGCGCCGACCGCGGGGGCGATCCCCAACGCGACCACCCGGGTGGTCACCGAAATTAGTCCTTCGCAGCCCGATATTGTCAATGTGGCCGTGTTGGTCGAAAACCACGGGGACACTCCGCTGTACCGAGCGTTGGTGGAGCTGGAGTGCGAAACCTTTGATTCTTGGTCGGGTTTGATTGTGCCGGTGGGCGTTGTTCCGCCTGGCGGCCGCGCGGAAGGCAAGGTGGCGGTGCGGTTGTCCCCGGGCGTAGAGAGCCGGGAAGACACGGTTCATGTCCGGTTGCGCACCGATCGGCGACCTGCCTTGCCGTTGGGAGATGAGGTCCTTCGCGCAGCCTCGAGCCCGATTCCTCGTCTTTCGGCGACGGCGCGGTTTGTAGGCGAGGGAGCCGAACGCCGCGCGGAAGTCACCGTCCGAAATCTGTCCAATACCCCCCTTCAAAACCTCGATCTCTCGTTCGCGCATCCGGGCGATGGGCTGGAGTGGTTGGATGGCCATCAGACGGTGGCCTCAGTTCCCGCCAAGTCCGAGGTGGTTCTGGGCGTCGATCTTTTGTTTACCGGCACTCCCCCGGCGCAAGTGCCGCTGACGTTGGTGCTCGATGCACAGCGGTTCCGGACATTGGCGGAATGGCCGTTGATCCTCAATACCGACGGCACCGCGCAAACGATAGAGCCGCCCAAAGTTCTGTTGAAGTCGGCGATCAGTTCCGCTCCGGTCGGACCGTTTCGGCTGCCGCTGCAGATCAGCGACGAACGTTCGCTCGATCATGTGGTGGTGTTCGCAAACAACGAAAAGGTGCTTTGGGCCGGTGGAGGGCGAAACCGCTGGGACCTGTCGCCGGAGTTCGACCTTCAACCCGGGATCAATCGCATCGTCGCTTTAGCGCAGGACGATCAGGGGTTGGTCACCCGAAAGATGTTTGTTGTTCGCGGAGAATCGCCCGCGGCAGCCGATGCGGAAGATCACGATACCGACATGCGCCCCGAGCGCTGAGCCGGCTGTCGCTGCTCGCGGGCGTCGCGAACAGTGAGCTAGAACGTAGGATTACCGGCCACTTTGTGCAGATCGTGGACTGCTTCTTTCAGTTCCTTTAGGATGGGATGATCCCACCCCTCCGCCAAAGCGGCCGTTACTGAACGATAATACCAGAGCGTCTGGTCCTTCGATGCCGTAAAACGCGAAAAGACAGCATCGCCCTGGGCGTAGTGGTCACGCAGAATGCTTCGGCAATTGTGAAGTTTGTCCGCCGCACTGATCAGCTTTACTTCAGCGGGTTCGGCGCGTAGATGCTGAAGGTACTTCTCTTTGCGCTCTTTCCAGGGTGGCTTTGGTGAAGACACCGAGTCGGAAAGCGCCAACACCAACCGCGCGACGCGTTCGCCGAACGGACCCGAGAGATCTTCGACGCGGGCACCGTCGACGTCTTCTAGATAGTCGTGTAAAACCGCCGCAATCATCTGATCCTCATCGCCGCCGTGCTCTCCAACCGAAGCGCAGACGGCGAGCAGGTGGGTCAGATAGGGAACCTTCGTCGATTTGCGAAAGGTGCCTCGAAACGACTCAGCGGCGAGCGCCAGTGCCCGATCGAGCCGTTCCGTGTAGGCGGTGGTCAATTCGACACCGTGTTGGACACGTGAAGTTCGCGGAGATCGTCGCGATCGACCGGGCTTGGCGCTCCGGACATCAGGTCCTGGGCGGAGGTGGTCTTAGGGAACGCGATCACGTCGCGAATGGAGTCCGATCCGGTGAGAATCATGGCGCAACGGTCAAATCCAAGCGCCAATCCTCCATGCGGAGGAGCGCCGCTCGACAGCGCGTCCAAGAGGAATCCGAACTTCTCTTTTTGAGCTTCAGGACCAATTCCCAACGCCGCAAACACCTGTTGTTGTACTTCTTCGCGGTGAATACGGATCGATCCGCCGCCGATCTCGCTGCCGTTGCACACCAGGTCGTAGGCGTCGGATTGGATTTGCCCCATCTTGTCCGTGCCCACCCAGCCCATATGGTCGGGACGAGGCGAGGTAAACGGGTGGTGCATCGCGCCCCAGCGTTGGTTCTTTTGGTCGAACTCGAACATGGGGAAGTCCAACACCCAACAGAACGCAAACATTCCCGCCGGGATCAGATTCAGTTCTTTCGCAATTTGAACGCGCAGTTTTCCGAGTCCAGGGTTGACTTGGTGTGGTGCTCCCGCGGCCGCCAGCAGCAAATCCCCGGGAACGGCCCCGGAAGCTGCAAATACCGCCGCCCGCTCGCTCTCGGTGAACGCTTTCGCGAGGGGGCCAGTGACCTCCCCGTTCTCAGCGATCTTCCCATACAAAAGACCTCCGAGCCCATAAGCTTTGACGAACAGCGTCCATGCATCGAGCATCTTTCGGGTGGTGCTTTCGCCCGCCCCTTTGACCACCATCGCGCGAACGATCCCGCCGTTGTCGAGCGCGGAACGAATTGGAGCGAATTCGTTGCCCGCCAGAAGTGGGCCGAGATCTGTGAGTTCCATCGCAAACCGAATGTCGGGGGCGTCCACTCCGTACCGAGCGATCGCTTCATCGTACGACATCTGCGGAATCGAGGGAATCTCGTATCCAAGCACCTCTTTCCACATGGCGCGGGCGACCCCTTCGGCCACTTCCATCACCATCTCGCGGTGTGCAAAACTGATTTCAATGTCGATTTGAGTGAATTCGGGCTGGCGATCGACGCGCAGGTCCTCGTCGCGGAAACACCGGCAGATTTGGAAGTACCGGTCGCACCCCGAAATCATGAGGATTTGCTTGAAGATCTGCGGCGACTGCGGCAAAGCGTACCATTGGCCGGGATGAACCCGCGATGGAACGAGGTAGTCGCGCGCGCCTTCGGGCGTAGCCTTGGTCAGAATCGGGGTTTCAATCTCCAAAAAACCTTCGGAATCCAAGTATCGGCGCACGGCGAGCGCCGCTTTATGGCGAACGACCAAGCTGTTCTGCAGGTGAGGTCGTCGCAAATCGATGTAACGATGTCGAAGCCGAGTTTCTTCGCTGGCTTCGGTGTGCTCGCTGGGAAGGAACGGCAGCGGGCGTGTGCGGGAGAGGATGACCACCTCTTCGACCACGACCTCGACTTCGCCGGTTACCATCTCGGTGTTGGCCCGGCCGGCGCGAACGGCGACGACACCGCGCGCTTGAACCACATACTCCTGGCGGATGTCTTTCATGACATCGCGGGCGGCTTCAGATGCGCGTTCGTCCGCCACAATCTGCACGGTCCCGTGTCGATCCCGAAGCACGACAAAGGTGACGCCACCGCGATCCCGTACGCCGTGGGCCCAACCCTGAAGGACCACTTGCTTACCGGCGTCTGACGCCCGGAGTTCTCCGCAGGTATGGGTGCGGACCGCGCTGTTCAACATCTTTCCTCCCAAAAATGGGTATCCTGAATCTTCGGTCGGCGACAGCCGGATCTTTGTCACCGGTAACGCTGAAGATGCGCTCGGTCCCCGCACAATGCACTATTTCCGGGTCGTCAACTCCAGAAACATCGCTTCGAGGTCGGTGCGGGCACTGCTCAGCTCGATCAGTGCGAACCCCGAAGAAACCGCCCATTGGAAAATGGTTTCGCGTACGTCGGTGGCCGCTGAGACCGCGAAATACTGGCCACCTTCGCCCGCAATGCTGCGTACGCCGGTGACGCCCTCCAGCTGCGCCAGTTCTTGCAGAATCCGGGAGTCGGGAACCTCGATCTTCCCGTAGGCGACCCCCACGGTGATGGTGTGCCCTTCGGGTCCGGACTTCGCACGTCGATCGGCGATCAATCGGCCGTGATTCAAGATCAACAACCGATCGCAGGTCGATTGTGCCTCCGAAAGGATGTGCGTGGACAAAATCACCGTTCGTTTACGCCCGACTTCCCGAATCAACGCCCGCATTTCCACGATTTGGCTTGGGTCGAGTCCGTTGGTCGGCTCATCCAAAATTAGCAATGCAGGCTGATGAATTAGCGCTTGCGCCAGCCCAACCCGCTGCCGGAATCCCTTGGAGAGCGTGCCGATCGTCTGCCCAAGCCGTTCCGCGGTTCCGGTCTCGCGTGTAACTCGCTCCACGGCGCGCTCTCGCTCGGCGGGTCCCAGGCCTCGCATTCGTCCAACGAAATCGAGGTAGTTACCGATGGTCATCTCGTCATACAACGGCGCATTTTCCGGGAGATAACC
>SYKL01000115.1 GCA_005797785.1 Pseudomonadota bacterium
CACCCATCAAGGGGTCGGAGCCATGGGTCCTAAGCTGATCGCATTCGAAAACCAGCCATCCCTGCTGCGTTTACTTCCCATCCTGCCGCACGCGATCCGGTAGGGCTCCACTAAATCCGAGCCGTTTGGCCCGTCGCAAGACCTCTTTGGTGCGAGGATCACCGGAGGCCTGGGACAGAAATTGCCCTTCGAGCGACTCCGCTTTGCCGAGTCGACCGGCGGTGCGGTGAAGAATGGACTCCCAAATCAGCACTTCGAGGATCGCTCCCTGCGAAAGCCGCGCTGCCGTTCTGGCTGCGGAAATCCCACGATCGATATCTCCCTTCCCGAACAACACGCGAAGCTCGGCGGTCACACGAGCCAATTCCAACCAGTGCATTGGGCTCGTCGGATCCGCCTCGGTCGCCCGCAACGCCAATGCCACCTGCGCCAGCAGTCCCTTTTCCGTGCGCGCGCGGCGTCGGCACCCCGGACAGCGGATCGCAGTCGAGTCCCGCCAAAAACCCAAGGACTCGTACCAGTAGCGCTGTTCCTTGGCGGAGAATTCAAAGTCGCCACCACACTGAACACACCGACGCTCGATGTCTTCATACCAAAAGGTGCGGCTCCAACCACGGCTTAGAAGCTCAAAACTAGCCAACACCGCCCCTGGAGGCGGGCGCACCTCCGACAGGTCCCAGTGCCAATCCTCCCACGTTCGGCCATCCGCTCGAGAGTAGGTCACTTTTCGCGCAATGGCGCGCCCATGACCCGGAAGATTCTGGCAGTAGTGCTCGGCATTCGCTTCTCGGGTCATCACCCGACCGTCCGCAAGCTTGACGACGAGGCGTCCCAGCTTTGGAACCGGCTCGTCGCCCTTACTTGTCGGCCGCTTTCGGCTCATTCCAAGCCTCCTATCACCACGGACAGGACGCCATCACCAGAAAGAGTGCTTAGGGCGCCCATTCAATGCGAAGGTCGTACGCAGGGCTGGTGTCCGGTGTCCCTTCATAAGCGATCACGACCAGATAATAGGTCACGCCGGGCTCGAATACCCAGTTACCACCGCCGTATTCAGGTTTTGCAACCGTCCATGCGCCATCGAGCGCATCGCCCACCTCGTCGAGGAAGTAGACATCGATGTCCGCAGCACCGTCGTCCCAATCCAGGGCGAAGAAGGCCGATTGTTCACCAGGAACGGTAAACGAGAAGGCATCGACATCATGAACATAGTCGGCGACATCACTCAGAATGTCGTTCGTTCCACTGATCACGTCGACATAGCCAGGGCCGGACATCTCGCCGATCGCCTGGGCCAGCGCCAAATCCGGAGCGGCATCAAACGGCATATCGTTAGGTTCTACCTCGGGGATCTCGCGGCCGATCACCGCTTCGGCCTCGGAGTCCAACACCAACTCTGGAACGGTCTGGTCTTCACCGGTCAAATTCATCTCTTCCGGCGTTCCACTGTACCAATTTCCGGCGCGCAATCCGCCGCTAAGGTTGCCGAAGCTGCCTGCGAACACCCAAACGGAGCTCACATCCTCGTCGACCGTCGTCGTTGGCGTACCATCGGTATCATAGGTCGTCTCAACGCCTTTAATGCCAAACATATCGTAGGTTCCAAGGTACGAATAATCGTCCTGAACCACAAAGTCTGCAATCGTGGCGCCGCCCACGGGCATTCCCAACGCTGCTGTATCATTCGAAAGGTAGGCCGCCGCTTTTATCCCGAGGGTATCCGGGTCCACGCCGGGGAACACCAATTCATAGGGGGTCTCCGCCTCGCCGTGCAGGCCACCGATCCGGAAAGCGTAGTTTACACCAGCCACCAGAGTGACTTCTAACTCTCCCGGCTCACCAAACACCTCAACCGAGCCGACCAACGTCGGGTATCCGCGCTCGTTGGTTACATCGAGGTTGTAAAGCCCCAAAAACACGGCCAGATCGGGTGGCACGTCCGTGTCGGGCAGATCCGTATCCGGAGGAACATCCGTTTCATCGGTGTCCTCAGGAAGATCTGTATCCGGAACATCGGTTTCAACGGCATCCGTATCCGTATCTCCACCGCCGGCCTCCGCCACCCCTCCCAATGTCAGCGTTACCGTGGTGGTAACATCGGCTCCCACCGTAAACTTGACCCAGTCATCATCCGCAAATAACGCAGGTAATCCGTCTTCGTCCACCTCGAACGCCGTCGTCGTGCCTTCAAACTTCAGGTATTGCGGCTTGAGCGCACCCAAATCTTGGGCGTTGTCGGGGATCTCGTTCGATCCCTCGTCTACCGCCGTTCGAAGCGGAATCCGCACTGTCCCCACAAGATGAGCGTCGTTGATCCCCTCTTCTGGGCGAACGCAGCCGGTGAGCGCCAACAAAATGAGGTATCGCATTAGAATTCCCCCCGCGCGACAAACTGGAAGTACCGTGGTGATTGGCGATCTTCGACGCGACCGAAGGTCTGGTCCGCGCCAGTGGCCGCGGGGTCGTACTCGGTATTGACGTCGGTGATGGTGCGATCATTGAACACATTGAAGCAGTCGACACCGACGCCCCAGGTGGTCAACGGTTCACCGTCGGCTTTTCGATACTCGAAGTCGAGCATAAACCGCAGATCGGTGCTTGAACGCATAGGAAGCCGGTACCGACCATCCGACACCGATTCATAGTTGTTGTAGCTCTGGTAGTAGTCGTTCCACACGATCGGACGATAGATCGCCCCCGACCTCAAGAATGACGAGAAGCCCAAGGTGTATCCACCGTACAAGCGGCCCACATGGTACAGGTCGTCGTCGGAATACGAACCCGACAGCTTCACATGGTGAGGGATATCGTACGACAGAAGCCCATCTTCGAAGGGAATCTGCTGCGCGATGTCGCGCGATCCGGTGGCCAAATCGGAGTCGTTGGTGCCGATCGCATGAGACCACGTGTAAGAGGCGAGTACACCGAAGTTATCGGAGAACTGTTTGCGCGCCACCAGCTCCACACTCGTGTACTTCGTGTACGCATCGTCCGGGGTGCGAAGCCGATAAACCGCTTCGTTCGTACCGTTGCGGTACCCCACGACGTCGGTACCATCCTCATTCCAAATCAGGTTGACTTCGTCGTCTTCCCAAAACCGGCGTGAAACCTCATAGGAGAAGGTGGCGTCCAATCCCCAATCCTTGCCCAACTCCCGCGCGATCCCGACATTGAACTCATCAGAGTAGGGATTTCGCAGATCATCGTGCGCCAATATGCCGCTGGCGACCGAGTAGTCCGGAGTGGTCGCCCAATCGCCCGCCTCGGCATCCCAAGAATAGGCGGAATACCCCGAAGGATTGCGGTTGAGCAGATCCGAAACACCCAAAAAGCCGCTGTCGTAGAAGCGACCATAATAAGCCTGAACCTTTGTCTTTTTATCTCCGGTAAGATCGAAGGCAGCGCCAAATCGAGGCGCCACGGTCAATCGACGAAACACCACGTCGCCCTGATCGTTTTGAAGGATCGGCAGGTCTAAGCGAACGCCGGGCCGCAAAGTAAGCCGGGGAATCGGCTTGTACACGTCCTGAACGTAAAAGCTGAAGATCGAGCCTTTCAGCTGGGTTTCCAAGTTGCTGTCATAGCGAACTTGCAAAGCAGGCTGGTAACCGGTCAAATCGTTCGGATCGTCGGTGGTCGACGTGTAGAACTGATAGGAGCCGTCGTCAAGGCCCGGGTAGACGTAGAACGACGTCATGTATTCGCCCTGAAGGCCAATTTTGGCTTCATGCTCGCCGAGGAAGTCGAACCAACTGGTCAACGAGGAGCTCAAGCTCATCCGATTGCGACGGTTGAAACTCGCGTAAGGGTATTCACCCGCGCTGAAATCGCTTCCACCGTAGCCCAGGAACCCCTCGGGGACGGTCTCGCCCTCGTACTCGGTACCCACGAAATCATCGGTGCAAGCACCGATATCATCCCGATTTTCGCAGTCGCGCCACAAGATCGAATTGTACCGAATGTAGCTGCTCTGGTAGTAAAGTTGCGTCTCAAGCAGAAAATGCTCGCTCGGGGTAAACTGGTGGCCCAGAGAACCCAGCCAACCGCCTTGGGCCTGCATGGTTTCGCCGGAGGGAAGCACATAAGCGCTCTGTTCGGTATTTAGGATGACCGTGGGATCCATCTGAAACTGGGCCCAGACCCGATGCTCTTCCACCGGTTGCGCCGTGATTTTTCCGAACAGGAACATGCCCTTGAAGTCGTACGGCATCAGCGGGTAGCGCTCAAGATCGCGGTTCACCGCCGGATCGATCGAGATCGCTGATACGTTATGATTCCCTTCGAAACTTGCAAAGAACCAGATCTTGTCCTTCAAGATCGGGCCACCCAGATTCAAGACCAACTGTTGATCGAAGGTTTCATTGGTCGAATCGCCTTCCAGTTCGGGGGCAGCCACCATGTCGTTGTTGGAGTAGGCGAAAACGGCCGTCCCCTCAAAGTTGTTGCCGCCCGACTTCGTCACGATGTTGAATGCACCACCCAACGCACGGCCATATTCCGCGTCCATACCGCCGGTAAGCACCTCGACCGCCTCGATCGCGTCGTAGTTCACGCCGGTCGAAAAGGTATTGGTCACCGGATCCGTGATGTTCACGCCATCCAGATAATACTGGTTTGAACTATCAAACGAACCGTGTGAATTGGGGTTTGCGCCCCCGACCAAGCCCGGAGCGGAACTGATCGCCGAGTGGTAGCTGCGCCCATTGGGAATATTCTTCAGGAATTTCGAGTCCAACACCGCGCCCGTCGACACCGATTCGACGTCGACCGCCCCGGCGCGCCCCTCGACGGTGACAACTTCGGCCCCGACCGGCGAAAGCTGAATATCCAACTGCATCGTAGAGGACAGCACCACCGTCACTGTTCCAGACTTCCAAGTCTGAAATCCAGGATGAACCACTTCAACGCGATACTCGCCCGGAGGGAGCCCGTTGAACCGATAACGCCCTTGCTCGTCGGTCAGCTCGTTGCGGGCACCCAGAAGGTCGGGTGAGCTAAGCCGAACCTCGGCATCTGGAATCTCCAAACCATCCGCATCAACCACCACCCCTTTGAGGGTCGCGTTCAATTCCACACCCCACGCCGGGGCGCTAATTGCAATAAGGCTGGTACAACCAAGAATACGAGCAGCGAAAGACAAGTCGGTCATGGGTACTCACTGAACAGGCGCCGCACATAATCGGCCCGTCACGCACGATCAACGCAAAGGTTCCATACGGCCCCGATCGGTCACCGCTACCGGGATGGCAGGGGCGGGTTAGGCCGATCCGGTCGGAGGCGCTGTGAAACTGAACGGCCGGATCTTGCATCTCGTTGAGTCCCCTGAACGGCTGAGAGCGCAGCTCGATGGCGAAGATCTGGGCGTTGCTCAGTCCTCGATTCCGTACGTCTACGGGGTCAACACCGACGCCATGATTTCAGGGCAGGCTTGCACGCTAGGCTATACCCCTGAGGTATTAGGGCCGTGGTTCCTTCATAACTTTCTGGAGACGGTCGGCGTCGGCGACGTCCGCAAAGGCGGCTTTCAAGTCATTGTCGGCGGAGATGCTTACGGAAGCGGCTCCTCGCGTGAGGTGGCAGTCGTCGCACACCAAGGCGCAGGCATCGAGCTCGTCGTCGCGGACAGCTTCCAACGGATCTTTCAGGAAAACATGGTCTACGGCGGAGTGCCGTTCACCACGGATCGTCAAGTGGTTGACCGTCTCTCGCAAGGAGAGGATGTCGACGTCACCTCTTTTTACAAGGAACTACCCGACTTTTTCCGAGCCGTTGCCGAGGGCGGAGGGCTGCTGGCCTACGGAACCAAGCTCAATGCTGGCGGTGTCCGCCCCACCTATCCCACCGATCGGCCCGCTCGACCGCTCAATGTGGTCGAAAAGTTGATCGCACGGAAAGCCTGGAGCGGCGGAGCCACCGATGGGATCGCGGATGTTCGACCTGGGGAGCAGGTTCTCGCACGGTGCGCGTTCCGAGGGGTGCACGAATACACCGCCGGAATGGTCATGGACCTTTACCAACGCGAATGGGGCAACGCCCCAATGTACCGCCCCGAGCAAGTAGCTGCTTTCGAAGACCATTTTGTGTTGCTTGGCCATGAGGCCGTCCCCAAGGGGGTTCGGGACTCCCGGCTAGCTCCCGCGATGCAACTCACCGAAGAGATGGTTCAAGCGTGCGAAAAGCATGGCATACGCCTGCACGGCCCAGGTCGCCCGTTTCCGGCAGGCGTCTGTCATCGAATCGTTCTTGAGGATTATGCCCTTCCCGGCGACATCATTGTGCTCACCGACTCCCATACACCCACCGCCGGGGTGATGAACACCTTCGCGTTCGGCGTCGGGTCCACGGCGATGGCTTTCGCACTTCGCACGGGATTAATTCCAGTAACGGTACCCAAGGTCGTGCGCATCGAGCTGCACGGCATCGCCGCCGGCGGGCTTTCTCCCAAAGACGTGATCTTGCATCTGATCGGCGATCCGTATTTCCGTGAGGAACATTGGCGATCTTCTCCCACCGACACCTGCGTGATCGAAATCGGCGGGCCCGCCCTCGAACAATGGAGTGTCGACGAACTCTCCGTGCTCACAAATATGACCGTGGAAGGCGGGTTGATGACCGGTGTGGTCGAACCTTGCAAGCCGATCACCGATTTCCTCCAAGGAAGGCGTGGAATCGACGCCACCGATCTGTTGGTGCACGCCGATCCCGGCGCCGCCTATGAGCGGGTGATTCGGGTGAACCTCGCGGATGTGCCGTTGACCGTCGCTACCCCCGGGGACTCCCGAAACCGTTCTCCCCTGGACGCCCACGCCGAAGTGGCGGTTCACAATGTGGTGATCGCTTCATGTACCGGAGGTTCTCTGGCGGATCTTCGCGCGGCGGCCGATGTGCTCCGAGGCCGAAAAATCGCCGCCGGCGTGCGCGTCACCGTCACCCCGTCCTCCACGGATGTCGCAAAGGATGCCGAAAGCGAGGGGATCTTAAGCCTATTCCGGTCGCTCGGCGCCGTGGTCACCCCGCCGGGTTGCGGCTCGTGCATCGGAAATGGTCCGGGGATCCCCAACGATGGCGAGACCACCGCCTCCACCACCAACCGAAACTTCGCTCGCCGCATGGGCGCTCCTGGGCCCGTTTTCCTGGTTTCACCCGCGGTTGCAGCGGCATCTGCGGTCACCGGCAAATTGACCGACCCCCGGCGGTTGGAGTCCTGATGCGCATCGCCACTTGGAACGTCAACTCTCTCAAGGTTCGGCTCGAACACCTTCAAAAATGGGCGGAGGAGGCCAAACCTGACGTGGTGTGCCTTCAGGAAACCAAATGCGTCGACGAACAATTCCCCCTCGATAGAGTTCAATCGTTCGGTTTTCCGCATGTGGCGTTCGCTGGCCAAAAAACCTAC